>JBCQUH010000018.1:0-34537 GCA_047174185.1 Rikenellaceae bacterium
CGGGCGTGGATCGAACTGAACAGGAGACAGAATATAAAGCAAAACCTACTATTATTTTCGCCCTAAATTGAAATAGGGGGGGCTTGATTTTTTTTGCTACACAAAAAAGTGCCAGAGAAATACCTCTGGCACCGAATTGTTATGGGCTGTTTGTTTTTATCGGACAGCAATAGACTTGATCCGCAATCCCTCGAACGAAGTGGCATCAGAGGCTCTTTAGACACGTTAGCAGAAGGGATTGCGGATCAAGTCCGCAATGACGCTTAGGGTTTAAATGACTTGTTAGTCACCCTCACAGAACACAAAAAAGCAACAACCCAAAGAACCAATAACCTATGAGAATGATTTTATCGATGCTACTCTTAACAATATTTTCGGGTAGCGCAGTTGGCCAGAGTCGCGATGTGGTCAACCCAACCTTTGGTGGGGCAAAGTATGCATCGTCGTTGACTATCACAAAGGTGGAGTTGGGCGAGGGGCAAACCTACATCTATTTCGATGTTAAGATGTCGCCAAAGTACTATTTTCAAATAGCAACCGAGACATACATCACCGTCGATAACGGCCAAAGCTATCAGGTGCAAGCGGCCGAGGGGTTGACCTTAGATAAGAGGAAGTATACCGACGAGAATGGCGAAGCGCAATTCATGCTCACCTTTGAGGCGATCCCTTACGACTCCAAGAGCCTAGATTTCGAGGAGCGAGTGAACAACGGCTACTTGATAGTTGACATCAATATCTCTGTCGAGGGGGCGACATATCCAGTGGATGAGTCGCTAATGGGCGATTGGTACTCGATGGATGGAGCGTCGAAGTATCTGTTGGGCTTCACGGATAGTGTGGTGCTCTACGACAACGACCTGTGGCGATATGTCACGACGACCTCAAAAAAGAGCAGTGGGGTGGTCGAGGTTGTCCACTTCAAGGATGCAGAGCGCACCCTCGCACTACACTACAAAAAGGGTAAAAATGGGGTGGTCGAGTTTGGTAAATCGCCCCAAGAGATGGAGCCGCTCACCCAGAGCCGTATCTACAACAACGACTACACAATCCCTGCTTCGGTGGCCGAGGAGTGGACAGAGGAGAGCTTCTTCACCCCTGGCAAAGCGACGTTGCGTGGCCACTTTGGCGACTATTCACCCAAGCTAGGGGTGACGCGTGCAGCGTTGTATCTGCGATCGCCCGTGGCACAGGATGACAATCGAATGGGGATGGCCAAGATCGCCCCCAACGGCACGTTCGAGGTGGAGATAGATCTGCTCCATCCGATGATGGTGGGTGTCAATTACGACAATCTATTTATCAATGTTTTGGTCTCGCCTGGCGATACACTCACCATGTCGCTGCCCATCAACCAGATTGCACAAGTGAAGTATGAGAAGAGGGCGGTGGCTGTTCAGTATATGGGTGACAAGGGGTTGTTAAATGCCCAAATAGCACGCTATACCACAATACGTCCCTATTACAACCGCCAAGCCTTCTACAAAAAGCTCGACATCGGGGAGTACAAAAAGCATAGCGATCAGAGGTGGATAAGCGAAGTGGCCGCTGTAGAGAGCTATATTGATACCACAAAGCTGATCCCCAATGTGGCACGATATATCACCAATTCGGTGAAGTTGGGGTTGGCGAGCGATCTCAACTCCTATCGCTCGCAGAGAGCGTATCACATCAAGGCCAACATGGATTCGATGGAGATCCCATACTGGTTCTACGACAAATATCGCGAAGTGCCGCTCGACGACTACTCACTGTTGGCCAATAGCGACTACTACTTCTTTGTCAATGGGGTACAGTTTTTCGACCGCAAGAGTTGGTCGGCTCCCGAGAATTACAAGAGGTATATCGACGAGAAGTATAGTGATGTGGAGATGGTGGTTGGCGAGTCGATTCTCTATCAGATGGAGTTCTGCGCCATCTCTTCGATGGCCAATTATCGAGAGAATTTGGGGTTGAAGAGGTCGTTTTTTACCGATGTTATAATGCTCAATATCGCCTCGACATATACTAGCTATATCGCAATATTCGGAACAACGCAGCCCTACGAGGAGGTGTTGGAGCTTATCGAGTCGCCACGTATAGAGAAGATACTCACCGATGTGGTGGATAAGCAGCGATTGGAGAGTATCGACGACATAATCGAGTATCGCGTAAAACGAGCCTTGGCAAAGATCGAGAGGGAGAGTGCATCGACATCGGCGGCGGCTCCAAAACCTGCTACCGAAGCTCCTAACCCCAAGCCAGAACCCATAAAAAGGGCTGTCGAAACAGTCGAGGGCGAGATGTCGGAGGCTGAGCAGATTATAGCCAAATATTTGGAGCCATTGCGAGGAGAGATCGTCCTGCTCGACTTCTGGGCAACGTGGTGCGGCCCATGCCGATCGGGGATGATGGAGAGCTATAGGCACAAGGATGCTATGGCCGACTACAACATGGCATTTGCATATATCACCACCGAAAGAAATTCACCAAAGTCAACACGCGAACAGTTCCTCAGCGACAACGAGATCGAGGGGTTGTCGTTGGTGATAAGTGACGACGAGTGGACGACAATCTCGACGAACTATAGTATCTCGGGGATTCCGCGCTATATGCTCATCGACAAGGATGGTCGCGTGATCAACTCTCAATACGACGTATATTCGATCGATTACCAAGAACTCAAAGAGTTGGCAGGGAAGAGATAGTTGCATAATATTTGCATGGGTGAGCAGATTGTATGATAAGTGTCGTTCAAAAATACAGTCTGCTCAAATTTTTTGACTACCTAGTGGTGGTGGTGAGCGTGGTGCTGATGGTGGCAATATCAGTCGAGATTCTCGATGGCGATACACGCAACTTCTCGCCATGGTATGTCAATCTGCAATTTGCCATCTGCATGGTATTCGTGGCCGACTTCTTTATCTCTATGTCGACATCGAACAATCGGTGGCAATACTTCTGGAGCCATCTGATCGTGCTCATCATCTCGTTGCCATACTTGTCGCTGCCCTATGAGCGGTTGTTGAATATCGAACAGGATGGCATTATGTTGATTGCACTAATGCCAATTCTGCGCACCTTTGTGGCGATATATATCTTGCTGCGATGGATCATTCGGGGTGAGAGTGCGCGACGATTGTTGTACGCCTACCTGCTCTCGGTGCTCTCGTTGACATACATCTCGGCACTACTATTCTATGACTGCGAAATGGCACTCAACGACAAGATCAACAACTTTGGCGACGCTCTATGGTGGGCTGCAATGGCACTTACCACCACCGAGCTAACGATCTATCCCATCACACTTACCGCCAAGGTGCTGGCCGTGATCCTGCCGCTATCGGGGATGTTGATGCTCCCCGTGGCCACCAACTTTCTATTCTCGATTCGTCGTCGCAGTTAACGACTCTATGATCGTCTGACAACCATCTTCGAGAATATCCAACACATGATAAAACCCCTCGCGCCCCTCGTAGTAGGGGTCGGGGACGTAGTGTATGTCAGGTATATTACGCACCAAATCGGCAAATCTCTCGATCTTGGCTTTGGTCTCGGGCGATGGTGCAAGTCGCTCTACATCGCGCAGATTGTTGTCGTCCATCACTATTATACGGTCAAAATCGAAGAAATCATCCTGTGTAATCTGCCGCGAACGGTGGGTGAGGCGATAACCACGACAATAGGCCGCCTCGCGCATACGTGCATCGCTCGGTTGGCCAGCGTGACCACCGTAGGTGCCAGCCGAATCGATCTCGACCATCTTGTCAACGCCATTGCGCAGTGCCATATCGCGCAGAATCCCATCGGCCGCTGGCGAGCGACAGATATTTCCTAGACATACAAAAAGTATTCGTTGTGATATCATCGTCTCTATCATTTTGTTTGCACCACAAAAGTATATATTTTTGTGAACAAATCATTGCAAATGTGTTGCGATTGTGTTAAATTTGTATGTTTACTTGATCAGGGGTGAAAATAGTATTACTTTTGTCGGCAAGAAGAAATAACGAGAGAATATGAATAAGTACAAGATTTTGGTAGTGGACGACGAGGAGACGATCTGTGAGATTCTCCAATTAAACCTTGTGTCGGAGGGGTATGATGTAGATGTGGCGTATAGTGCAGAGGAGGCTTTGAAGCTCGATATAAAGAGCTATTCGCTACTTTTGCTCGACATCATGATGGGCGAAATGAGCGGTTATAAGTTGTTGCAGCGTATTCGCGAGAACGAAGAGACCAAAAATACGCCTGTTATCTTCTGCTCGGCAAAGGATACCAAGGACGATGCTATTACGGGTCTTAATTTGGGGGCGGATGATTATATTGCCAAACCATTTTTGGCTCGTGAGGTTGTGGCACGTGTCAAGAGCGTGTTGCGTCGCACGTCGTCTAGCTCGACGAACGAAGCGGTGTCTCAAAATATGGTTGTTTTCGAGAATCTAAGCCTCGATCTCAATCGCAAGGAGTGTTTGATCGATGGCGCAGAGGTGCCGATGACCAAGAAGGAGTTCGAGATATTGGCTCTATTGTTGCAAAATCGCAACATTATATTTTCGCGTCAAGATATATTGAATCGTGTATGGGATGATGAGGTTGTGGTGGTCGATCGCACGATCGATGTGTTTATTACTCGTCTGCGCAAAAAGATCGGTTCGCTGGGTAAGAATATCGTCACACGTTTGGGATATGGCTACGGCTTTTACGAGTAATCTCAAGCGCCAACGCAAGTTGGTCGGGGTGGTGTTGATCCTGCTGTGGCTCTTGATTTTGAGCTTCATCGGGTTGCGATATATGGCCTTTAGTGCGGGTGATGGAGAGGGCCCGTCGGCCGAGAAGTTGTTATATTTTGACGATCTCTTTTTGGTCATTGCGGTGATGATTACAGCGATGATTAGTGTGATCGGAATCATCGTTTCGCGCCTCTACAACTCGTTGACCGACTCTCTGTGCAGAATCAACGAGGAGCACGACTCGGCACTGCAACAGGAGCAGGAGAAGATCCGCATCAAACGTCAATTGACCAACAATATTAGCCACGAGCTAAAGACTCCGATATGCTCTATTTTGGGCTATTTGGAGATGATTATCAACAACGAAAATCTCGATGATGCTTCGCGTCGCACATTCATCAAGAAGAGCTACGATCAGGCGGAGCGTCTGCGTCATCTGCTGAGCGATCTGTCGACCATCACACGTATCGACGAGGCTTCGGCGATGATCGAACGCGAGAGTGTCGATCTATCGAGTTTGATTGCAGATGTGGTGGACGATACCATTTTGCAGGCTCAGGAGAACCATATTAAAGTTATAAATCGAGTGGACGATGGGGTTGTGATCGAGGGTAATCAGATGCTGTTATATTCTACCTTCCGCAACTTGATCGACAATGCTGTGGCCTATTCAGGGGGGCGACGAGTGGTTGTGGAGTTGATGGATGAGAGTGACTCGTTGTATACGTTTCGCGTCGAGGACAATGGAATTGGAGTCGAGGAGAGACACCTGCCATATCTGTTCGAGCGATTTTATAGGGTCGACAAGGGTCGCTCGCGCAAGTTGGGCGGCACGGGGCTAGGGTTGTCGATAGTCAAAAATGCTGTGATATTTCACAGTGGAACTATCGTGGCACAGACCTCGGTTAGTGGAGGATTAGAATTTGTATTTACACTAAAAAAAGGTGGCTATTTTGAGTCTTAGTAAAGGTATAATAGTGTCGTATATCGCACCTATTATAGTTCTCGTATTGTGTTTCTGCTCTCTGGCCTATGCCTCGGCACCTCAGGGCGACGTTAGCTTTTGGAGTGCGATAAATCCGTTGACTTTTTTGCAAGGTTTGGTCTTTGCTCTAGCCTTTGGATTTGGACTTAACATATTTTTTGCATACCTTGTGACCGCTATTATTGTGGCGATGCTATATATGACCATACGCTGGATAGTAGAGCTTATAGTGTAATTTTCTGCAAAGACCCACGCGACATTGTGAGATCTATAATATTGGTTGCAACCATCATTTTGTGCTCACCAAAACTACTGTGGGCAGACAATGTCGAGGAGTCGAACTTCTACGACTCGCAGCAGCCACGCAGCAATATCACCATTCTACCTCCGCGCTACGATATAGTTGCGTCGCGCACACCGCGTCTTGCCACTATAGACATCTATGGCGAGGCGACGAAGTACTACCACACCCAAGTCTCGAACCGTTCGCGCGGTCTAGATTGGTGGGTTGCCGATGACCTCTTCGCACAACCATATAAGGCTGAATCGTCACTGGTGGAGCGCGACAGATCGCGCCTGCGCCTATCGGCCTCGACACAGGAGTATAACTATGGCATTTTGGCCGAAGGTGTAAAATACATCTTCGGCGATTGGTCTTTGGAGGGGTTGGCCAATATCCGTTGGGGCAAGAGCCTCTATGTCGATGGGGTCTTTCGACGCGATATTAGGCCTGAGCTAAGGCTCTCGAAGCTCTACTCCTACAACCACTACCTAACGTTTGAGCTACAAACCCCCACCACACTACGTGGACTCCAGAGCAGCGCCTCGAGCGAGGCCTTCGAACTCACGGGCAACAAATACTACAACCCCTCGTGGGGACTCTACGATGGCGAGGTTCGCAACTCGCGCGTGCGACGCACCATCGCGCCACAACTACATTCACGTTACCAACGCCCATTAGGCGACAAGACGATGATGGCGATCGAGAGTGAGATCAGCTTCACACGTCGTTCCACAAGCCAACTAGAGTGGTACGATGGCTACTCACCCCAACCCGATTACTACCGCAAGATGCCTAGTTACTACCCACAAAACACGATCCAATTAGAGATCGAGCAGATGTGGCGCGACAGCGATCCCGACTACACCCAGATCAATTGGGATCGCATGGTCGAGCTAAACCAAGGCTCACCAAGCGGTTCAGCCTACTATGTGTTGGCCGATGAAGTGACCCACCAGTGGCACACAGAGGCGCAAGCACTCTTTACGAGCCGCATAAACACCAATCTAAAGTTCAACTACGGTATCATCCTAGAGGGCGAGCGATCGCGCAATTTCGAGGAGCTGCGCGACCTGCTGGGTGGCGACTATCTACTAGACATCGATCCATATATCGGAGATTATACCCACACCTCGAGCGATGCCCAGAGCGACCTGCGCAACCCCAATCGCAAGGTGTTGCAAGGCGAGCGTTTTGGCTACGACTACACCATCGACAACCGTTCGATTCAAGGTATATTGGGGCTAACGGCTCGCGGCCGCAACCTCTCGGTCGAGCTGAATGGCCGCTTTGGTGACCAATACATACATCGTTTGGGGCACTACGAGAATGGTCGATTTGTGGGTTCGCTCTCGTATGGCGAGTCGCAACATCTCTCCCTGCCGCTCTACAACGTCGACACGCGCCTAAGCTACACACTCCCCGACGGCAGCCACCTCGCCCTACGCCTCCAGAGCATGACTCTTGCGGCTGCGGCCACCGATCTATTTATCCAAGAGGAGTATGCCAACCGTCTCGTCGACACCCCCGTGTCGCAACGTCTCAACTCGCTGTCGCTGCGCTATAGCTTTGCTGCGGAGGGTTTTCTGTTCAACATCGACGGATATATCATGCGGTCGCGCGACGAGACTCAGACATGGCGCGTATACGACGATCTAAGCTACACCTACTCCGACTGTGTCATCTCGGGCATCGGCACCCAATCAATTGGGTTCGATCTTGTCTGCAACTATCGAGTGACCCAATCGTTTCGCGTCGACATGGCCATCGCAGCAGGGATATATCGCTACGACGTAGCGCCACAGGTGACCCTCTACGACGACTACGACCTATCGACGTTCTCCACAGCTACCGCCTCTGCCGTCGAGGGTTGCATCGTGGGTAATGCTCCGCAGTTGATGGTGACCACGGGTTTCACCTACTTTGTCAACTATGGGTTGATCCTCTCGGCCGACTGCTCCTATTCGGCGAGCCGTTATGTCTCGCCCTCGTTTGTGCGACGTTCCGATAGGGTGGTGCGCGGTGTGACCTCTCCCGAACTTCAGAGCGAGATCATCGAGCAGGAGCAGCTCCCCAACGCGTTTGACATCACCCTGAGCGTGGTCAGAACCTTTTGGTTGCGTCACGGCAACCGCATGTCGTTGACTGCGCGCATCGACAATCTTTTGGGGACGACCCCCGTGGTTTATGGTCGCGAGGGCAACCGAGTGTTGAGCCATTCGGGCGCATCGACCACCGATAGTTACTATCTTCAATCGAATAGTTACATCTATGGTTCACCGCGCACCCTCTACCTCTCGTGCAACTACTACTTCTAACGACGAGGGGATCCCCCCAAACCGTCATTGCGGAGTTGATCCGTGGGGGTATACCTACTGCCAGATAAGAATTGGGTAGCCGCTATTGATCTGTGTGGAGTTGTCCTCTTTCCAGTTATCAGTGCCGAGTACTGAGGCGAACGATCCGTTTGTCATTGTTGCCTTTAGAGTTGCACTGCCCGTGTTGTTCGTGTCCGTACCAGAACTATCGCCTATCGCAGTACCTGTATAAACTGACGAATCGTAGATACAGTCGCTCACCGCAGCAGTATTACGACCCACAACGCCTCCAATGTAACTTCCACTACCCTTGACCGAACCTGTATTATAACTATTGTTCACCACAGAGGTAGCAATGGTACTACCCACATTGTAACCCAAAACGCCTCCAACATAAGTACCTCCCTCTATCGAACCAGTATTGTAGCAGAAGGTGACTAAAGAAGAAGTGGACGAAGAAGAATAGCAAATACCCACAATACCTCCGACATGTTCATACCCCTTGACCGAGCCGTTATTGTAGCAGTCGCTCACCGTAGAAGAATGATTATATCCCACAATGCCACCTACATTAATAATATCACAAACATCCTTACGCTCCTCGACCGAGCCGCTGTTGTAGCAGCCACTCACCGTAGAAGAAGTGCAAGAACCCACAACACCTCCGACGTTATCGGCAGATCCCTTAACCAAACCTGTATTATAACTATTACTCACCTTAGAAGAATTACTAGAACCCGCAACGCCTCCGGCACTATATTGATATCCCGTAACAGTCACCTTGCTATAACAATTGCTCAATGTAGACCCTTTAGCATATCCAACAATGCCTCCGACATATGAGTATCCCATTACAATACCACTCACGCCGAGGTTCTTGATAGTCGCGTTTGAAATATAGCTAAACAGACCTTGATAATTTGTTGTTGATTTACTGATATAGAGACCCGATACCTCGTAATCGCAACCATCGAATATGCCACAGAAATAATAACCATTAGTTCCATCTCCAATCGTTACAAACTCGTTCAATGAACCGCCCAAGTCGATATCGTTCATCATCTCGAAATATTTGCCCGAATAGGTTTCACCGGCACTAACACAGCTCGAAAGGTCTCGCAGCTGTGCGTCAAATAAAATTAAGTATGGGTCACTCTCAGTTCCCGAACCAAAGATAGTCGCAGTGACTTCTGTAAGGGTTGAGACATTACCATAGTCGAGAGTTGGATAGCTGTTCGAAACATCTTTCCAAACACACGCACTGACATTTGTGTAATTTAGTTTGCTGGCGATAGCATTGAGCTTGGCTACAATAGCGGAACTCTGCATCTGCGAGGTTGAGTAGCCCAAAACACTTTGGTTATCGTTGTTTAGGCCGATTGCCTCTCCGCTCTGCGAGTTGTCATAGTAGCAATTTGTTATGGTTGCACCATCACACTTTCCTACGGCTAGACCTACGTTGCTCCCTCCCGAAACTTTTGCGGTGGTGTAGCAGTTCTCCACTGCGGCATAGGTGGTAACATCATCTAATGTATAACTTTCGTGGATTCCCACCAAGCCACCGACATTATCGGATGTGCTAGAGACCTCACCAAGGTTATAGCTGTTGTAGATCACTCCTCCCTGATTAGCACCTACCAAACCACCGACATATTGACCGTTACTTGAAACAGAGCCACTATTAAAGCAGTTTGTCATAGTGTGTACTACACTGCTAGAACCAAATATCTTACCTGCAATACCACCTACAAAGTTGTTCGATGATGAGTAGATCGCACCCGTGTTCGAACAATTGGTAAAGGAGGCTACAGTTGAATCATTACAGTAACCTACGATACCTCCTATATACCTTGTTCCACTCACCGAGGCGTGATTATGGCAATCGGTGAAGGTGGTGCTATAGGCGTAACCCGAGATACCAGCAACATTATTTGAGCTACCCACAACCGAAGAACCCTCTAGGGCTGTACACGAAATGATAGTGGCATATTTGCAATATCCGATAACAACTCCGCAGGTTCCCACACTTGTGACTGTTACTGAACCGCCAACGCTCAAGTTTTTGATAGTACCCTCGACAACCGAACCAAATAGACCTTGATATGTTGTGCTGGCTTCTATATATAATCCTGTAACTGAGTAGCCGCCACCGTCGAATACTCCAGCAAAAGCAGTAGTGTTATACTCACCCGTTCCGATCGGACTCCATGGGTTATCCGACGAACCTTCGAGGTCGATGTCGTTCATTAGCTCGAAGTACTTGCCCGAGTAGGTTGTACCATCTGCGACATTGGCCGTGAGTAGGCGCAAGTGGCCTAATGTCGAGATCTGATAAGGGTCTGACTCCGTACCGCTACCCACCCAGAATGTTGCATCGAGACTCGATACTGGCGAGGTGTAGCGATAGCCTGCCGCGTAGGCCTTGGAGGTCTCCACAGTGCGGATGTCGTAGGCATCTGCTTCGTCTGCTTCGTAGAGCGAGAATGTGAGGGTGCGCTTCTCGCCCTCGCATGGATTGATCATGATGTGCGAGGTGTAGTAGCCGTTCACAGGCTCGATCGCGGAGTAATTCACCGTGTAGGTCTCCGCGCCATTCGCGAATACCAACTTCGCAGGGGTTGTGGTGCTCTCGAATGAGAAGGTCATCACCGCCATCGTGTGTGAGAACTCGATCGTCTCATCCTCGCCATAGGTGAAGGTGGCCTCCATCTGGCACGCCTCGTCGAGCTGCGAGATTTTGTCGCCATTTTGGGTCGATAGGTCGGCCGCGTCGTTGTACTTCGCGGTGTAGGCTTTGCCGTTCGTTAGGAGTGCATCAGCGCTCTCGAACTTTCCATTATCGGCATCGGTGCAGGTGAAGGTCGCAACCTTATCTGTGCCATCGTAGAGCGCGAATTCGTCACCCTCCTCCCACGTTAGGTCGATGCCCGCGTCGCCATTCTCGGCAAACGACACCTTGGTTTGACTCGGAGTCGAGGCGTAGAGCGTGGCAGTGACTGCGGTCTCATCTGTTGCAAAGATGTCGTCGGCATCCTCAAACGTCGCTTCGCACGACACAACACCCACGGCAGCTGCTGCCATGAGTGCGAAATTTCTTAGGAACTTTTTCATCATAATCTTTTTGCTTACCATGCGCTGCCGCCATTCGTGAAACCATTGGGTTGGTTCGAGGTGCCACTCACCGAGAGGATGGCATCCTCCACCTCGATCTCGACTATCTCGATCTGAGGTGACTCGTAATTCATATTCTTCATCGTATTTAGTTTTAGTTATCCGCACACGTAATACCCGTAGGGTATATACTTAGTCGCAAATATACGCAAAATGGTCAAAAAAAATATCTTTGCTGTTCAATTATCTCGAAAATTTGTATAAATTTGTGATCGGATCAATTATGTCGAGGAGATGAAAATTACAATACTTGGCCCTGCACACCCCTATCGCGGTGGGTTGGCGGCTATCATGCAGAGCGTGGCGCGTGAATATATTAAACGTGGCGATAGGGTAGATATTCGTACCTTCTCGCTGCAATATCCCGAGTTCCTATTCCCAGGCAAGAGCCAGACGCTCGACACACCTGCACCTGCCGACCTCGACATCGTGCGGTGTGTCAATACCGTTAATCCGCTCAATTGGATTCGAGTGGGGTTGCAGCTGCGACGTGAACGACCTGATATGTTGTTCCTGAAGTATTGGACACCTTTTATGGCACCCTGCTTCGGTACGATAGCTCGACTTGCGCGGAGCAATGGCCATACGAAAGTGGTGTGTCAGATCGACAACGTGGAGCCGCATGAACACCACATCATCGATAGACCGTGTAATAGCTACTTCCTCAGCAGCGTCGATGGGTATATCTATATGTCGGATCAGGTGGGCAACGAATTGCGCGCCTACACCTCGGCACCAGCATTGTTCTCGCCACATCCGATGTTTGATAACCTTGGCGAGCGTGTGCCGCGTGGCGAGGCGTGCAGGGCGTTGGGGTTGGACGAGACGGAGCAGTATGCGCTATTTTTTGGGCTTATACGCGACTACAAGGGTTTGGACATCTTATTTGAGGCGTGGGGTAACCTCAAGGGGGTGGGGGCTACGAAGGGGCGGAAGTTGATCGTCGCAGGAGAGTTTTACACCTCGCGCGAGAAGTATATAGAGCAGATTGAGCGGCTGGGAATTGCCGACGAGATAATCCTACACGACCACTTTGTCGACGATGCCGATGTGAAGAACTACTTTAGTCTGAGTGATTTTATTGTGCTACCGTATCACACCGCCTCGCAGAGTGGTGTGACACAGATAGCCTATAACTTCTACACCCCTATGATCGTTACTCGCGTGGGTGGACTTCCGCAGCTCGTGCCCCACGACCGCGTGGGACTCAACTGCGAACCAACTGTCGAGGGGGTCGAACAGGCACTACTTATGATCTGGACAAGTGGCACAATCGAGCGATTTGCCGAGAACATTGTCGAAGAGCGCAAGCGATTCACTTGGCAGGCGATGTGCGACCGTATCACGGAGCTATATGAGATGATAAAGTAGGGGGCGGCTACTTCTTTCTCGCCTCCTCTTTGTAGCGATCAACTAGAAGCATTAACCGCTCGACAACCTCGGGATGTTGCGCGATGACGTTGTATCTCTCACCAGGGTCACGACGCAGATCATACAACTCTGGCTCTTCGACCTTGCGTGTCTCTCGATCTCCAGGTATTCCATCTTTTCCTGGGTTTGTGATTGATTTGTAGGAGAATGGCAAGATTAGTTTATATATACCATCGCTAAATGCGATTCCTGTACCATAGACAAACGACTCACGAGGGTTGGCTCCCTCGTCACCTTTGAGCAGTGAGAGGATGCTCACACCATCAATTGCTCGTTGGGGAAGTGGTGCTCCCGAGATCTCAGCGGCGGTAGGTAGTAGGTCGATGTTTGATGCTAGCTTGTTGCAGACGCTTCCAGCCTCGATCGTACCCTTCCAATACATCACACATGGCACACGCTGTCCACCCTCGAAACGAGTTCCCTTACCCTCACGAAGTCCTCCTGCGCTACCTGCATGCTCGCCATACATCAACGCAGGGCCATTGTCGGAGGTCAAAACTACCAAGGTATTCTCCTCCAATTTCATCCTCTTGAGTGAGGCGAGAATCTGCTCCACGCTCCAATCAATCTCCATCATAACGTCTCCGTACAATCCAATCTCACTCTTGCCCTCGAAACGAGGTGAAACCGCCAATGGCGTATGTGGCATCGGATGGGCAAGGTAGATGAAGAATGGACTCTTCTTATTCTTCTCTATAAATTCGATCGTTCGCTCCGTATAGCTAATCGTAAGCGTCGCAGGATCTACATTGTAGGCCACCGTCTCATTGCCCTCGATAGTTGGTAGATCAGGAAATTTATAGTGGTCATTGTCTGGGTGATATGGCCACATATCGCTTGAATAGGGTAGACCATAGAACTCGTCAAATCCTCGTTGAAGTGGCATATGCTCTCTCTGGTGTCCTAGGTGCCACTTGCCATACACGGCGGTTGTATAGCCACTCTGTTTGAGCAGCTCAGCGATGGTCATGATACTAGGATCAACACCTGTTTTGGATTTTGGCACGGGGTTGCCTGGCAATCCTGTATTTTGGGGATAACACCCCGTCATCAACGATGCTCTCGACGGTGCACTAACAGCTCCGCCTGCTAAGAAGTGGGTGAATATCATACCCTCGGCAGCCATACGGTCGATGTTGGGCGTTGTGTAACCTGTAGCTCCATTATACGAGAAATCACCATAACCTGCATCATCTAGATTGATGATGATGATATTTGGCAATCGCTGGCTCTCTTTGGCTTGCGCAGTTGTGGTTTGCACTGCAATAGCTAGCAGCGGAAGAGTAATGTTTAGATTAGGTTTCATCAGTATTGAAGATTTAGTTTATTTAGACTCCTTTACCAACTCCTCGGCAACCTCTAGGTCGTGGTAGAACTCCTCTCCAAAACGACGTACGATAACCTCACGGAGTGATTTATAGATCGGAATACCCAACTTACGGCCATTGTCGCACGCAGAATGGCAGACGTGCCAATGGTGGTAGTTAAGCCCCACCGAGCCATTCGAAAAGTTTATCAAACGGATAGGGTAGAGGTGGCACGAAATGGGTTTACGAAACGCACACTCACCATTCAACCATGCACGCTCCACGGCGCACAGCGTAATCCCCTCTTGCTCGTAGGCATAGGCGCATGCCGCATTATCGACCAGTGGGGTAGTATAGTCGCCATCCTCGTCGACAACCATAAAACCTTGGCGCGCGACAGCCTCACGACCCTCAGCGGTCATATATGGCTTATAGGAATCGTAGTACTCCTCCAACAGATCAACCTCGTCGATCTCGAGCGGAGCACCAGAATCGCCCTCCACACAACATATGCCCTTGCATTTCGTGATGTCGCAGGCGAAGCTCTCGCGCAGAATATCGACACTCACAATTTTGTCATCTATCTCAATCATATACTACTTCGAATTAATATTAATTCGTTTATTTTTATTTGTTTTAAGCCTACACGTCATTGCGGATCAAGTCCGGGATGTGAGTTTTATTCACATCTTGCATTTACACCTCGTCCATCGGTGTAGTTGCCGATGTCGGTGCTTGCCCACTCCAACTCTTTCAACAGCTGCTTAACAACCTTTGGATTCTCTTTGGCTACATTCGTGCTCTCCGAGATATCTTGATCTAGATCAAAGAGCATCAACTCCGAGAAGAATACTCTATCTTCGGGCGCTATATGGCGGCTGTCGTAGGCAAAGGCTGAGATCGCCTTAATCTTGATAATCCCCTTGTGGTACTCCTCGTGTGGAAGGTACAACTTCCACTTGCCCTTTCGCACAGCGCGAAGATCCATGTGTTGGTAGTAGAAGAATGTTCTATCCAATTTACTCTGCTTACCATGTATCACCTTTGATATATCGCAACCATCTATAACTCGGTCGTTGGGGAGTTCACATCCAGCCAACTTAGCGATAGTTGGCAACATATCGATAGTCGATGTCACCAAATCAGAGCTTGTTCCTGCAGGGACACGTCCTGGAGCACGCACCACACATGGTACTCGCACACCACCCTCCCAAACAGATGTCTTACCGCTGCGCAGAGGTGCTGCACAACCTCCATTCTCACCCTCGATCCACCAAGGGCCATTGTCGCTGGTGAAGATCACATATGTATTGTCGTCGATGCCCAACTCCTTGAGCTTCGCCATGATTCGCCCCACGTTGTAATCTATCTCCTCGATACAATCACCATATAAACCTCGTGCCGATTTACCCAGAAAATCCTCCGATGCCATCAACGTAACGTGTGGCATGGTGTGGGCGATGTATAAGAAAAATGGCTCGTCCTTAGCCTTCTCGATATACTCTAGTGCATAATCCGTATAGCGTCGAGTGAGTTGCGACATGTCGGGGTTAGCCTCGTAGAGCTTCTCATCTAGATAGAGATCCACGAACCCTGGTGAGTTGCCTCTGGGTGCCCATATGCTCTGATCAAATCCTTGGTTGCTAGGTGACAGACGCGTCTCAAAACTCTTGGTGCGACCCGCCAAATCCCACTTACCCACCATGCAGGTCGAGTAATTTTGCTGCTTCAACACCTCAGTAATCGTCACCTCCGAGAGCGACATATTGGGGTGCGGCGAACTATCAAAATCGTTGTTGACACGCGCAGTACGGAGTGGATAACACCCAGTCATCAACGATGCTCGAGATGGGCCAGAGACCTGTTGCGCATAGAAACTCGTCAACATCATACCCTCGCTGGCCATCTTGTCGATATTTGGTGTCTTGATCAAAGGCGAACCGAAACAACCCAGATCCTGATAACCTTGATCATCGGTGAAGATGATGATAAAATTGGGTTTCTCCAAAGCCTTCGCCTCAATATTCTTCGCCTCAAGAGTCGCTACGCCAAAGACCCCTAGAGTGGTCAACGAACCGTAAAGCGCTAATCTATTCATAGTCGTTATTTTTTTGTATCCTCAATTACAATGTCGTAAAACTCGCCAATTGTCATCCCTGCTGCGCGTATCTGCTGCGGAATCAGACTGCCCGAACTCATACCTGGAATCGAATTAATCTCAATCAAATATGGCTCGCCACTCTCATCCACAATAAAGTCGATACGCACCACACCTCGACAACGGCATGCGCGATAGGCTGCCAATGTCTTTTCATGGAGCCTCTGTTTGATCTCGCAGCTAATATCGGCTGGGGTAATCTCGTCGCACAACCCCTCGCTATATTTGGCCTCGTAGTCAAAAAAATCGCGTTTCGAGATCATCTCCGTGATTGGCAACAGATACTCCTCACCTTTGGATGTAATCATCACTCCACACCCAACTTCGCGACCCACGATAGCCTCCTCAATCAACACAGCATCGCTCTCGGCAAAGGCTGCGTCGATAGCCCCATGAAGCTCCTCTACGCACTTAACCTTCGATACTCCAAACGACGATCCACTAGCATTGGGCTTAACAAACACTGGCAACCCAAGCTCTGCAACAACATCATCGGCATCGACACTCTCACCCTTCAGAACCAACATCTCGCGCGCCATACTGATCCCACATCCAGCCAAAGCTCGTTTTGTCGACACCTTGTCAAAGGTGATCACCGACGAGGTCATCGAACACGACGAGAAGGGGATACCCATCATCTCCAAATAGCCCTGCAACATACCATCCTCACCAGGTGTGCCATGGATTATAATCAATGCATAGTCAAACACCTTACACTCGCCTGCCAACGTAAGCGAAAAATCGTTGCGATCGAGCGTTACACGCTCCCCATCGGCTGTGGTATGCACCCAATCACGGTGGTGTACATCAATTAGTGTAACGTCATATTTATCGTGATCGAGAGCCTCGGCCACTTGTGCTGCACTCTGCAACGCGATCTCGCGCTCCGACGAGTTGCCACCCGCCAACAGAGCTATCTTCAATCTATTCATCTCCTCTATGGATTATATATATCAGTATATCTAAACTCTAAAATTTGACGCGCCATCAACGCAAACTCACTCGCCTCGACACACGACGGATCGATAGCTAATGCTCGGTTAAAGTCGTTGAGCGCCTCGCCCCACCTCTCGTGCTGGTAGTGCCACTTGCCGCGCTCCACAAAGTGTTGCACCGTCGTGGGTTCGCGCCACAGCCCCAACGAGGCGATATGTTTGGCCACCGACTCGGGGATCATAGATTCGACATTGCCCCCCACCAATAGCTCACGACGCACCTGCGACGAACTTACATCAAACATCGGTGCACCCTCCAATATTGTAATCCGATCCAGATAACGATCGACAACCTCGCCCTCGCGAGGGTAGAGGTAGATAGGGTAGTCGCGCAATATCTCCTCGTAGTCGCGCCACTTATGAAATTGAGCAATTATATCTCCACCCATCAAGATCGAGAAGCTCATCTGCGCACCATACTCACTGGTCAAATGACGCAGCGTATTGATCGTATAGGACGGTTTTGGTAGCATAAACTCAATCAACGATGGCTTTATGCGATCCGAGTATTTCGACTCACCACACGCCAACTCCGCCATCGTGAAACGCTCCAACTCAGGTGCTAGATCGCTGCTCTCTTTGAGCGGATTCTGGGGCGACACCACCATTATCAACTCATCACACAACCCCTGCTCAACAACATACTCGGCCAATGCAATATGACCCCGATGGATCGGATTAAACGATCCGAAGTATAACATCACTCGCTTCTGTGACATCTCTCTACTGCGCTATAAATTTGCGAACGATCTGCGATGTCTCGCCTACGGCCAACGCCAAATCGTCGTTCACCACCACCGCGTCGAACTCCTCGGCACGAGCAATCTCTTGTGCCGCCTTGGCCACACGTCGCTCGATCACCTCGGCACTATCGGTCGCACGACCCTCCAATCGACGACGCAACTCCTCGACAGATGGCGGCATGATAAACAGCGCACACGCCGCCTCACCAAATATACTCTTTAGGCGCAATCCTCCCACCACATCTACGTCGAATATAATCACATTGCCCTTCGCCCAAATGCGCTCCATCTCCGAGCGCAACGTGCCATAACAGGTGCCTGCATAGACCTCCTCCCACTCAACGAAATCACCTCGTTCGACCCTCTGGCCAAACTCCTCATTGCTCATAAAAAAGTACTCCACACCACTCTGCTCACTCCCTCGGGGTGCGCGCGACGTAGCCGAAATAGAGAACTCCAACTGCGAAAACTCCTTCAAGAGTTCATTGACAATCGTACTCTTACCCGAGCCACTAGGTGCCGAAAATATTATCAATTTATTACTGTTCATACGATATTATAATATATTAAGAACCTGCTCCTTTATCTTCTCCAACTCATCCTTCATCTGCACAACCAAACGCTGCATCTGGGCATCATTGGATTTAGACCCCAGAGTGTTGATCTCGCGCCCCATCTCCTGAGCGATAAATCCCAACTTGCGCCCCACGCCCTGCTCCTCGGCTGCCACCTCACGGAAGTAGTCGCAGTGGCTCTTTAGGCGCACCTTCTCCTCGGTGACATCCAACTTCTCGACGTAGAATATCATCTCCGCCTCCAAACGACCATTGTCTAAGACGATACGCTCTTTGGCCACATGTTCGCGAATACGCTCGCGAATAGCCTCGATGCGCGGTTGGTCGTAGAGCGACACATCGCCCAAATAACCCTCGATAAGGTCGACACGACGCAGCAGATCGGCAATAAGGATCGCCCCCTCCTGTTGACGAAACTCATTGAGATGGACAATAGCGGCACACATGGCCGTGATCGCAGCCTCGCGCTCGGCATCACTCAGAGTCTCGGTTGGCGTAGCCATTACGTCGGGCATGCGAAGTGCGGCCAATGCAACCTCTTGGGTAAGGGCTGCACTCTCGACTCCTGCCGACTCAAATGCCGAGACTATCTGTTGGCAATAGCTCGTAAACAGCTCCGTGTTGATCGAACTAGATGTAGCTGCCGCAGCCGACGAAGTCACCGAGAGCGACAATTCGCACTTGCCACGCTGCACATCTCGTGTCAAAGTGGCACGCATATCGACCTCGGCTGTGCGATATGCCGAGGGCATACGCAACGACAAGTCGAGTTGTTTAGAGTTGACGGTGCGAATCTCGACCGTAATAATTTTATTCTCTACAATGGTTTCGCCACGACCGAAACCCGTCATTGATCTTATCATTTTATGGTATTGGTTTAAATTCAAACAGAATAACATTCCCCACAAAAGTAGTAAAAACAATTCGATTTTTGAAGCAAGCTATAAAAATATGCAAAAAAATAGTGGCGTATAGATATAAATAAAAAAAAAATACTACATTTGTGTTTTAAAATTGAATAAACCAACTTTTGGGTTGGTAGTGAATACACTAAAAGACAAATAAAAATAAATTCATCTTATGAAGAAGCACAATTTCAACGCGGGACCATCAGTCCTACCTCAAGAGGTTTTAGAGACCGCTGCAAAAGCAATTATCGATCTTAACGGATCTGGTCTTTCGCTATTGTCGATCTCCCACCGCACAAAGGATTTTGAGGATGTTCTCGCTGAAGCTAAAGCACTTCTAAAAGAGTTACTTAACATTCCAGATAACTATAAGATCGTATTCTTGGGTGGTGGTGCAAGTACTCAATTCTTCAATATCCCTGCTAACTTCTTGGGTAAGAAGGCTGGTTATATCAACACTGGCGTATGGTCGAAGAAGGCGATCAAAGAGGCGAAATTTTATGGTGAGGTTGTAGAGCTAGCGTCGTCGGCAGATACAAACTTCAACTACATTCCTAAGGGGGTAGAGATCCCTGCTGATTTGGATTATCTTCATATCACATCAAACAATACTATATATGGTACGGAGTATCACACAGATCTAGACTCTCCAGTGCCAATGATTGCCGATATGAGTTCGGATATCCTTAGCCGCGAGATCGACGTTACGAAGTATGCGATGATCTATGGTGGAGCACAGAAGAACCTAGGCCCTGCAGGTGTAGCGTTTGTTATCATTCGTGATGATATGATAGATAAGATCGTTCGCGAGAACCCATCGATGGTTAATATCAAGACTCATGTTGATGGTGACTCTATGTATAACACACCTCCAGTATTCCCTATCTATGTTATCAACGAGGTGTTGAAGTGGGTTAAGTCGATCGGTGGTGTGAAGGAGATGAACCGTCGTAATGTCGAGAAGGCAGAGATGTTGTACAACGAGATCGAGCGCAACTCACTATTTGTTGGTACAGCGGCGAAGGAGGATCGTTCGATTATGAATATCTGTTTCGTGATGAGCCAAGGCAACGAGGAGCTAGCGGCAGACTTCATGGAGTTTGCAAAGAGCAAGGGTATGGTTGGTGTGAAGGGTCACCGTTTGGTTGGTGGATTCCGTGCATCGTGCTACAATGCACTTCCTAAGGAGAGCGTCGAGGCATTGATCGCTTGCATGCAGGAGTTTGAGACATTGCACAAATAATAAATATTATATAATAAATTAGGTATGAAAGTTCTAATTGCAACCGAGAAGCCATTTGCCAAAGAGGCTGTTGCGGGAATTACAGATATTATCAAGGAGGCTGGATTTGAGGTCGCTTTGTTGGAGAAATATAGCGATAAGGCTGAGTTGTTGAGCGCTGTAGCAGATGCTGATGCGGTGATTATTCGCTCGGACAAAGTTACTGCGGAGGTTATTGACGCTGCGAAAAACTTGAAGATTGTGGTTCGTGCAGGTGCAGGATACGACAATGTAGATTTGGCAGCTGCTTCGGCTCGCGGAATCGTGGTGATGAACACCCCTGGTCAGAACTCAAATGCTGTGGCTGAGTTGGCCGCTGCAATGATGGTATTTATGTCGCGTAATCAGTTCACACCTGGTACAGGTAGCGAGTTGATTGGCAAGACATTGGCTATCCACGCCTATGGTAACGTAGGTCGCTTGGTGGGTCTTAAGGGCAAGGCATTTGGAATGAATGTCATTGCGTTTGATCCATTTGTATCGGATGCTTCTGTATTCGAGAAGGATGGTGTGGAGCAGGTGTCGTCGATCGAGGAGTTGTATAGCCGTGCAAACTTCTTGTCGTTGCATATCCCAGCTACTGCTCAGACTAAGGGTTCGATCGGATATGACCTATTGACCTCTATGCCTAAGGGTGCTTTGTTGGTAAACACAGCTCGCAAGGAGGTTATCGACGAGGCAGGAATGGTGAAGGCGATGGAGGAGCGTACTGATTTGAAGTACATCTCGGATATCGCCCCTGCAAACCATGAGGAGATGGTGGCTAAGTTTGACAAGCGCTACTTTGCAACCTCTAAGAAGATGGGTGCCGAGACCGCAGAGGCAAATATCAACGCAGGATTGGCTGCAGCACGCCAGATTGTTGGCTATTTGAAGGATGGTAACACGACATTCCAGGTAAACAAGTAGTATACAAACGATAGAGTAAAACCTATGAGAGGGCGTCTGACAGTTTTGTCGGATGCCCTTTTATTACCTATAAACTAATAACTTAAACACAAATACTATGGTAAAGACTAAAGCATTTTGTGGCATTCGCCCACCTAAGCAGTATGCAGCAGAGGTTGCATCGCGCCCTTATGATGTATTGAACTCTGTAGAGGCTCAAAAAGAGGCTACCGAGAAGTCATTGCTTCACATTATCAAACCCGAAATCGACTTTATGCCGATTGCCGACGAGCACTCGCAGGAGGTATATGCCAAGGCTGTAGAGAACTTCATGGCATGGCGCAAGAATGGTTGGTTGGAGCAGGATGAGCAGGAGCACTACTATGTCTATGCGCAGACGATGAATGGTCGTACGCAGTATGGATTGGCAATGTGCTGCCACTTCGAGGATTATTTGAGCGGTGCGATCAAGAAGCATGAGCTTACACGCCCCGACAAGGAGGAGGATCGCATGATCCATGTGCGCAATCAGAAGGCTAATATCGAGCCTGTATTCTTTGCATATCCCGACAACGCGCAGATTGATGCAATCGTTGCAGATGTTGTGGCTAGCAACGATGCTGATTATGACTTTGTGGCTGAGGATGGCTTTGGTCACCACTTCTGGGTAATTCGTGATTCTGCGGTCAATGATCGTATCACCGAAATTTTTGCCGAGATTCCAGCTTTATATGTAGCCGATGGTCACCACCGTACGGCAGCTGCTGCACGTGTTGGTCAGGAGTGCATGGCGGCAAATCCAAATCATACAGGTGAGGAGGAGTATTGCTACTTCTTGGCTGTGTCGTTCCCAGCATCGCAGTTGCGCATTATCGACTACAACCGCGTGGTAAAGGATCTCAATGGCATGAGTGCCGAGGAGTTTGTCGCTAAATTGTCGGTTGATTTCGAGGTCGAGAAGATGGGAAGCGATATCTACACGCCATCGTCGTTACACAACTTTGCGATGTATATTGCAGGTGAGTGGTACTCGTTGACTGCCAAAGAGGGAGGTTACAACGATAACGATCCGATCGAGGTGTTGGATGTTACAGTATTGTCGAATTTGATCTTGGAGAAGCACTTGGACATCAAGGATCTCCGCACATCGAAGCGTATTGACTTCGTGGGAGGAATTCGCGGTTTGGGCGAGTTGCAGAAGCGTGTAGACAACGGTGATATGGAGGTTGCATTTGCCTTGTATCCAGTATCGATGCAGCAGTTGATCGACATCGCTGATTCGGGTAATATCATGCCTCCAAAGACTACATGGTTCGAGCCTAAATTGCGCTCGGGAGTTGTGATCCACTCGTTTGAGTAAATATGTCGTGTGGGGTAGTTACCCTCATGTATAGCAAATAGCAAATAGCAAATAGGGAGAATCTTTCATCAAGATTCTCCCTACTGTTTTATCGCCAATTTATACCGCCTGTTCGAGCCTCGAGATCGATCCACACATCGGCATGTTTGAATGTTCGTGAAAACTTATAACCGTCGCGCCGAGCCTCTCCTGTTGGCTCTCCAAGTGGTTTGTGATACTCGGGGAAGTCGATCATGCTGCCATGCTTCTCAGAGTAGCCATACGAGTAGCAGAAGTAGGAGTATCGACCAGCGGCAATTAGGAAGCAGGCGAGCGGATACTCAATATCCTCTTTGATGTCGGCCTCTATCTGCGCTGCCGAGATACCCTTAAATTCATCGGAGCGACGGAAGTAGTATCGAGGCCAACATTTAACCATCATGACGCGTCCTTGGCGCGCCGCCTCTTGAACCGTCTCGATCTGTTTCACCATGTCGTCTGGGGTGTCGCTGTCGCGATAGCAGAAGTGTTCGATCATACCTCCGTTGGCATATTTGCTCAATCCGCTGTCGTAATCCGATGTTGGGTTCATATTGTTGAATACAACGATCTTGCCCTCCATCTTACTATTTAGATCCTTGAGCATGAGGTCAAGTCCCACCATCGATTTCTCGAAATTCTCCTCACCCAATCTCGCTGCGGGTTTGATGATGTGTTGTTGGATAGCGTCGATAAATACACCATCCATCCCCCCTTGCTCGACGGCTGTCTGAGGGATCGACACCCACCATTTGCGTAGCTCGGGGATCGCTGGTTCGAAGTTTTTCTGCACGCCACGCGTCAATATCAACTTACCATCGGTGCCCACCTGTGCCCATTCGGGATGCTCCTCATCGAGGATGTTTGCTCCGAAGTAACTCGCGCCCGTATCTATTCGGCTATTCCAATAGAATAGAACTTTGGCGCGAGGGTTGATCGCGCGGATCTGCTCGGCTGCCACGTAAGCCCCCTTTCTAACATCTTTATAGGTGTTGTAGCCTTGGTGCTTCTCAATGCAAGTTAGTGGAAATCGAGCTATAAACTCCAACTCCGTTGGGGTAAAATCAGAACGTTTGCTAAAGTGCAACGTTACGGGCACACTATCCCACGTAAATTCTGGATAGAAATCTGGCGCAGGTTGGTTGCCTTGAGCCGCCGCCACCTCCAACCCTAAGCAGAGTAGTAGCGCAGAAGATAAAAGTTTCATGATTGATTAAATTTTTTTATACATCTCCAACGTGAGTTGTCCACCATCTACAACATCTCGATGGGCAATTCTATACCCCTCCAGCTCCTCGCCGTCGATCATGGCTCGCTTGATATATCTTCTCTTGGAGCTATTATTCTGAGTCTCGATTACGAATTGCTCTCCACTATAATACTTCGGATTTAGCTCGATCGTCACTCGATCAAACATTGGGCTGCCTAACTCGTAGTATGGTTCTACGTCGCACCCTCCGTTCATCTGAAACAGTCCAATCTTGTAGAGTACGGCCAATGATCCCATCAACCCTTGATCCTCGTCACCACAATACCCAACACTCGTATCGAGTCCACTAAAGACAACCTCGGCAACGGCTCTCGACCAATATTGCGTCAAGTGCGGAGCGCCCAGATGGTTGAATATAAAGGCGGTCTGGATCGATGGTTGATTGCCGTAGTTTATCGGTATGCGACTATACTCTGGGTGAGTCTCTTGTGCATGTGACGTTCCCGATGTGAAGTTGAGTTTCGAGGCCTGCTCGAATTGTCGATTCAACCTCTCTACAGCCTCCTCCGCACCACCCATCAGTGTTGCTAGCCCCGAGATGTCGTGAGGTACGAACCATGTGGATTGAGCCGAATTGGACTCTGTAAATCCATTGTTGAGAGCATATGGGTCAAACTCCTCGTCATACCACTCACCATCCACACCTCTGGGGCGCATCCAACCAATCTGGCTATCATATATATTTCGGTAATTTAGAGATCGCGCCATAAACATCTCATAATCCTCCTCTCGCTCCATCGCCTTGGCCATCTGCGCTAGTGTCCAGTCTTGGAAGGCGTACTCCAGCGTTTGATTAGCTCCATTACGATGTAGACCATTGGAGTTTTTGCGAACATTAGGGTGGGGGATATAACCCCTCTCAATGTAGTCGTCGAGGCCACCTCCGCCATTGGTGAAGTGCTCGTAACCTGCGCGCTCCATGATACCCCCTGGCAGATGGTTTTTGCGCAGAGCCTCATAGGCCATATCGACATCATATCCGCGGATCCCCTTCTGGTATGCTGCGACGATAAATGGTGTACTCGATGCCCCTGTCATCACAAAGGTGTAGTTGCCACCCGATGGCCCACGAGGGATCATACCGCCATCCTTGTAATAGGTCAACATCGAATTTACAAACTCCTCGGCAATCTCGGGATATACCAACTGCCAGAGCGTCGTAATTGTCCATTGAGCGCCCCAGAATGAGTCAGAGTTGTATTGATTGAACTTAGGTTTACCACACTCGTTGAGCGGAATCTGTCCAATGCGAAACTCCTCACCCGTATTGTCGGGGTAGCAGCCGTTGACATCGCTTATCACTCGTCGCCCCTGTAGAGCGTGCCATAGATCGGTGTAGAAGCGTCGTTTGGCCTGTGTATCATCGGTCTTGATCTTGATGCGAGACAACATGCTATTCCACTCTCTTTGAGACTCATCGACCGTAGCCTCAAAATTCCACCCTGCCAACTCGCTCTCGAGATTCAAGCGAGCATTTTTATTCGATGTATACGATATAGCCGCCTTCATCATCACCTGCGGCACATCCTCGCCAAACAACACGATGTAGTTGCCCGTTTGTGGATCTCTCTCGATCGATTGAATATCGGCATCGAAGTTCAGCTCAAAGTAGATGGTTGTTGGACGTGGACGACGGCCTGTCTCTTTGCAGTTCAATTGTCCGCTGATTGATCTGTTGCTGCTCGAATTTATTCGACCATCTATATTGGGCGCTGGCCCTAGCATACCATTTAGATTGAGCATGATCGCAGCCCCTCCTCGGTTGTAGGTATACTTGTGAAATCCAACTCTCTTGGTCGAGGTTAGCTCCACATCTACGTCATATCTATCGAGATGTAGCTTGTGGTATCCAGGCATCACCACCTCGGTGTCGTGGCTAAAATTGGAGTAGAAATCGCCATATATCGCAGCTATATCACCATCTGTGCCGATAGATACAGGCATGGTCGAGAGAGCAGATAGCTGCCATGCGTGCACATGGCTAAACCCCTTTACCTCCGTTGTGCTGTAGCTGTAGCCACTCTTCCACGCTCCATTGACCTCTGTATCGGGACTTAGGTTGACCATTCCAAATGGACGACTTGCCGACGAAAAGAAGAACCAACGCGAGTTCTCAGTATCGAGTTGTGGGTATACTAACGATACATAATCCCTCTCCGATTCTTTCGATTTATGGTTCGTCGAAAGAACTAGAAATAGGAGTAGACCAGCAATAAAAATTATAACTGCACTAATAATAATTTTAGAACCTCTCATATGCTTATTCTATTAAGTTTGCTTCTGATCTATAAATGTACTAATTTTTACTTTAAGAATTTAATTTAACACACAAAAATTATGTAATATATAAAAAAACAGTTCCGACCTCTCAAAAGGTCGGAACTGATAAAATTACAATGTCACTTAAACACTCTAAAGCTCGCGGATCAACATTGCGTGACCGCCACCCTTAGCCATCTTAGCTTTGATTGTCTCACCACCCTTGATGCGACCCTCCTCAATGCAATAAGACTCTGGGTTTGTCAAACAATGAGCATCATCACCATCCACGTAGTATGTCACCGCATACTCCTTACCACTCTCCAAGAAGCTAGTCTCGATATCCAATGCATCACACTCGCGACCGACAACCGTTCCCACAAACCACTCCGAACCATGGCGACGAGCTGTTGTAATATATTGGTTGAACTTAGAGTTGACAACAACGCTCTCGTCCCACTTTCCAATAGGTGTTTTGGCAATCAACTCAAATAGATCTGCCTTTGCATCGTAGCAATCTGGTGCATCTGGAATAGCCGCAAGACCTGTATTGATGATAATGACACGAGCAACCTCTGAAACAACAGTCGAGAAGTAGCTATCTGTTTTACGAGGTCCCTTTGCACGAACACCGCTATTGATCTCCAATAGATCGAAGTTTCCATTACTCATATCCAATGGGCCATGAACAGCATTGACCAAAGCCATCTTAATGAACATCTCGGGTGTAAATGCGCGACGTGAATCCTGCTGTCCGTGGCAATACTCACGTGATATAGCGTTAGGATATGTACGCTCAAGACCTGTCATCGGAACTGGGCCATCGTGGAAGTTAATCATCAACTTCTGCGCTGCACTCTCGCGAACCGACTGTTGTGTAAACTCAACTTCAGAACCCATGAATCCATACTTAATACCCTTCATGTTTAGGCTACTATAGTATTTGAACAGATCCTCATCTCCGTAATATCCGCGATGACGATCGTAGTAGAGCATAAGATCAACATCCTTCTGTTTTGCATACTCGATAACCGCTGGAAGATCCAACTTCGACGATGGGTAGATACGTCCCAACTCAACCTTATCGTACCATGCATCGTCAATTAGGAAGTAGTCCAAATCCCACTTTGCGGCGAAATCAACAAAGCGGAAGTAGCTCTTCGTATCGATACCATATTTGAATCCATCGGGTGCAACGTGGCTATGTGCTCGCCAATCCCACAACGAGAGACCTGGCTTGATCCACGATGTATCATCTAGCTGACACTCTGTAGCAAGGTTCAACGATGTATTGTTGGTGGTCAAATCTCCTGCCTGCTCACCAACCAAGATAACTCTCCATGGGGTTACAAACTCCTCGATGTCGATATCCGAAACACCATTTGAAGAGTAGAAACCAGCGTTTGATTTGTTGAACTTGATATTGATAGTCTTGAACCCCTCGGTCATAAATAGATCCGACTCCAAGAATGCAAGATAGTTGTTCGTAGAACTTTCAACAACCAATGGCATAGTAAAACGAGCTTTGGCATCTCGCTTCATCATATCCTCTACGGTGTAGGGGCCTAGGTCGCCCTCGCCATATCCCGACCAGTAGAATAGATCCTCGACATAGGTGTTGTACTCCATCAACAACTCAGCCTTCTCCGATGCTTTGTAATCATCCATCTTGTAGCGGAATCCAACTCCATCGTCGAAGAGTCGCACCTCTAACTGCGCCTCACGTCCATCAATGTTGAGCGTAAGCACAAGCGACTTGTGACGATCCTCGATCTGAGAGAACTGTCCCCAAGTGGGCTTCCAAGTGCTACTATTCGACCCTTTTGTCACCCCTTTAACCGTTACCGAAGTGTCGTTCAAGATCGAGATCTCAGAGTCATTAAACAGCTGCACACCATCCTTAGACAACTTATAGGTCATCTTGCCCGATGTGTTGTCTAGCGTCACCTTCAACACATTGTTGGGCGATGTTAGATTGAATTCTCCCACCGAAGGTGTCGAACAACTAGCAGCCATCATCGTAATGCAACTAAGTGCAATAAACGATAGCATAAAAAGTCTCTTTTTCATAATTTATTTTAGGTTTAATTTACGTTAGTTAAATCTTCTATATTGATGTGTAACCTCCGTCGACCGCCAAATCACTACCTGTAGCATAGCGCGAAGCAGCGGTTGCAAAATAGACATAAGCTCCAACCAAGTCGTCGGGCGTACCCAATCTGTCAGCTGGTATATCCTTCAACCATATCGGATGCATATCTTTCATCGCTGCAACCAACTCGGTGCCGATATACCCTGGGCTAACGCAGTTGACACGAATACCATACTTCGCCCACTCCACAGCCAACGCCTTTGTGAGCAATATCACGCCACCCTTCGAGGCGCAGTAGTTGGCGATCGTTTGAGGACGATTGATGATATGTCCCGACATCGATGCAGTATTGATAATCGAACCCTTCGTGCCCCTCTTTATCATGAGTTTTCCTGCCGCCTGAGCCGTCATAAAGACTCCATTGAGGTTGACATCAACAACCTTTTTAAACTCCGCGGCCGAGATCTCCTCAGCTGGAATAACGTTTGCAATTCCTGCATTGTTAACCGCAAAGTCTATGCGCTCAAACTCCGACTCATACTTTGCAATCATCGCCTCTACACTCTGCTCCGAGGTGACATCGCACTCGATAGCGATACACTTTACGCCATATTTTTCGGCAATCTCAGCAGCTGTCTTTTCAGCCTCCGCCATATCGACCTCGACAATTGCGATGTCGGCTCCCAAATCGGCATACGCCTCGGCAATTCGTTTTCCGATGCCTCGTGCGGCACCTGTTATAAAGCCCTGTTTGGCCTTTAGCGAGAATAGTTCTAGGGTACTCATTTCGGTTTAAATTTTGGTTTATATATTACATTGATCAAAGATAGTTATTATTATTCGGATTTACAAATATTCGCCCCTCTCGGATCCGCACAAAAAAAAAGAACTCCTCAAATTCTGAATCGCGAATTTGAGGAGTTCTCTATATTAGAATATCTATCTCTACCAAGCAAATAGTGGGTAGTTTGCCATCATTGCATTGACATCGGCACGTACTGCTGCGATGTTCGCCTCATTCTCGGGATCCTGCAATACGCGATCAATCAAACCAACGATTACATCCATCTGATCCTCCTTCACACCACGGGTAGTAATCGCAGGTGTTCCAAAACGCAAACCCGATGTCTGGAATGGTGAACGACTATCGAACGGCACCATATTTTTGTTGGTCGTAATATCCGCTGCAACCAAACATTTCTCAGCCAACTTTCCAGTCAACTCAGGGAACTTCGTGCGTAGATCGACCAACATCAAGTGGTTGTCTGTTCCATTTGATACGATCTTGTAACCGCGCTTAACAAATGCCTCGGCCATAGCTGCGGCATTCTTCTGAACCTGTGTCTGATACTCCTTATACTCTGGCTTTAGAGCCTCGCCAAATGCCACTGCCTTTGCTGCGATAACATGCTCAAGTGGCCCTCCCTGAATACCTGGGAATACTGCCGAATTGAAGATCTGCGACATCTTTTTAACCACACCCTTTGGAGTAGTCTCGCCCCATGGGTTCTCGAAATCCTTACCCAACAGGATGATTCCTCCGCGTGGGCCACGAAGCGTCTTGTGTGTCGTAGAGGTTACGATATGTGCATATGGAAGTGGATTCTCCAACACGCCTGCTGCGATCAATCCTGCCGTGTGTGCCATGTCGATCATCAACAATGCCCCCACCTTATCGGCGATCTCGCGCATGCGCTTGTAATCCCACTCACGTGAATATGCCGAAGCTCCACCCACGATCATCTTTGGCTTACACTCAACAGCCTGCTTCTCCATAGCGTCATAGTCAATCACGCCACTCTCCTCAGATAGTTGATAGCCAACAGCCTTGAAGTATTTTCCCGACATATTAACCAACGACCCATGTGATAGGTGTCCTCCGTGAGCTAGATCAAGACCCATAAATGTATCACCAGGTTTCATACAGGCAAAGAACACCGCCATATTGGCCTGCGCTCCCGAGTGAGGCTGCACGTTGGCATACTCCGCACCATATAGCTGGCACAAACGATCAATTGCCAACGACTCGATCTGGTCAACAACCTCGCAACCGCCATAGTAGCGTGCACCTGGATAACCCTCGGCATATTTGTTGGTAAGTACCGAACCCATAGCTGCCATTACATCTTCGCTAACGAAGTTCTCAGAGGCGATTAGCTCGATTCCATGCATCTGGCGAGCCTTCTCCTTCTCTATCAATTCGAAAATCTGTGGATCTTTTCTCATATCTACTAATAATATTAAATTTAGACTATCAATAATAACCACAAAGGTATAGAAAATTTGTCGAAAACAGGCACCTTTCCAACATTTTTATCGCATTTTTAAAAACATTTACTTTCTTATCACACCCCGTGGTTAGTTATCTCGCCAGAGAGTGTTCCACCTCGTGGCAAATCATCTATCCTGCGATCTGCTCTTAGCACGGTATTTGATCTAAATTAATGAGACTCTCCCAAGGTGAATGTGAATTGCTATTAATATGGGGCATAAATTCGATTGAATGTCTCATGTTTAATACATTTTGATTAATTTTTATTTTATTTACGGTAAAAATTAGGAATTTAATAAAAATATGTTTAACTTGTAGCAAATACTTACTGTAATTGACATTTAGGGGATATATTATTTGATGGAACTTTTACATTAATTTAAAAACCTTATATATTATGAAAATAGATAAAATGGTAGTTCTTGCCGAGTACGGCTCGGCGCTAGAGGCCGAAATGGCCAAATCGATTCTTGACTCTACTGGCATATGGTCGATGATTAATAATGAGTATATGTCGACAATCTACGCCACGGGGGTGGTACCTGCTCAATTGATTGTGATGGAGACAGATAGGCAGCGAGCTGCGGATCTACTGGCTCGCGAGACAAAACCTGCCGAAGAGGAGCTTGAACCTGCGGATGTGTAGCATCTTTTAAAATTAAACAACTGTTAGAATAATCTCTAATAGTTGTTTAATTTTTTATCTATTCCAGATCTCCCACGCCGCCTCTGCTTGGCCGATCAACATCGCCTCGCCATTGCAGGTGTGAGCGCCACTCGCAGCACCTAACTCCAAGAACTTAGTTACAGCTGGATTGTATACCAGATCAAACAAATAGTGATCCTCGGTCAACAGGTCATAACGCAGATCGGGCTTCGTCTCTACATTTGGGAATGTCCCCAGTGGAGTGGCATTTATAATAAATTTGACCTCGGAGATAACATCTGGTGTGATATCGGAGTATGCAATCTGTCCCTGTCCCTCTTTGGGGGTGCGCGACACCACTCTATAGCCGATCCCCAACTCTCGCAATATATACTCCACAGCCAACGACGCTCCACCCGTGCCCAACACCAATGCCTGCGAAATCGCGACACCATCCAAAAAATCTCGTAGCGACGTGCCCAAGCCAATTATATCGGTATTGTAACCAACCAACTCCTCGCCATCGATCTTCACACAATTCACCGCACCCACAGCCTCAGCCTCGGGCGATAGCTGTGTGAGATAGGGCATGATCTGCTGTTTGTAGGGGATCGTGATGTTGAAGCCCTCCAACTCGGGCATCGCCAATAGCCCCTCGACCTCCTCTATTTTTGCCAGTTCATAGAGTCGATACTCGCAATCACTGATCAATTCACGCTCGAACTTATCGGCAAAATAGCGTCCCGAAAAGGAGTGGGGTAGATGCTCCCCAATTAGACCAAATTTACGCATATCTTTTGGCTATAAAATTAATTTGACAAGTGCAAATGAACCAATCAACACCACCGTAAAGGCAATGGCTAGCAGATTGAAATATTTGTCGATAAAGACCTTGATCGGAGCGCCAAAACGCCATATCAACCATGCAATAAGAAAGAATCTACCACCGCGGGAGACGATCGACGCAAGGATAAACATCATGAAATTGATGTCGAAAACCCCAGCCGTAATGGTAAATATCTTATATGGTATAGGTGTAAATCCTGCTGTAAAGATGATCCAGAAGTTATATTGGTCATATAGCTCCCCTACGCTCGAAAACTGCTCCAACGTAAATACATTATTAAAGAAGAAGTTGGCAATCGCAGTATACTCACCGCCGCTACTCTGCCACAGTGCGCTACCGATCGCATAACCTCCAATAGCTCCGACAATCGACCCCACCATACATACCGCAGCAAAGCGGAACGACCTCTTGGGCATGCCCAAACATAGCGCGATAAGCAATACATCGGGTGGAATCGGAAAGAAACTAGACTCTGCAATTGCAAAGAGTAGCAGTGCGACAACCCCATATCGGGACTCGCTCCACGAGAGCATCCAGTTGTATATTGATTTTAAGATGTTCATTATTTATACGAATTAAGGTTTAAAATAAATTCCCTCCTTTTCTCTTTTAATATTTTACCCCACCCCTAAAGAGGGTGACTAACCAGTCATTTAAACCCTAAGCGTCATTGCGGACTTGATCCGCAATCCCTCCTGCTAACGTGTCTAGAGAACCTCTGATGCCACTTCGTTCGAGGGATTGCGGATCAAGTCCGCAATGACGAACGAAAAAATACTTATTGGTCACCCTCCTTAGTCGCAAAATTTTCAATTTTGCTCCTCAGCGGCTGCTAATTTAAGATTTGAAATTTCAAACCTTAAATTAGCATTATTTCGCCCTATATTGTTCGATGTTCTTAAATCCTAGAAGCAGCTCTTTGGTGGCCATTCTTCGTTTGCCTGCCAACTGAATCGAGTTGATAACAATCGCTCCATCGCCACAGCCGATAGCTATATAACTACGGTTGTCGCTACAGATCTCACCTGGGGCAAGTGCGCCAAATCTCTTGCCGCCCAACTCATACTCCACCTCAAAGATCTTGGCCGTTGTCGCAGCTCCATCCTCCGCCACCAAATTGCACCATGCAGCAGGGTAGGGGGATAGACCCCTCACAAAGTTAAATATTCGCTCTGCGCCCCACGTCCAATCAATCACGCAATCTTGTTTAAAGATCTTTGGTGCTGGACGCAATGTCGACTCATCGATATGCTCTTGTGGCATAGGCTCAACATCGCCTGCGGCCAAACGCTCCACCGTCTCGACAACCAACTCTGGGCCAATATTCATCAATCGCTCATACAGCTCACCCACACACTCCCTATCACCAATCTCAACCCTACGTTGAGCTATGATCGCCCCTTGGTCGATCTTCTCATTCAACAAGAATGTCGTCACACCACTCACCTTATCGCCATTGATAATCGCATGGTTAATCGGTGCTGCACCGCGATACTCAGGCAGCAGCGAGGCGTGCAGATTGAATGTCCCCAATCGAGGTGCTGCCCATACAACTTTGGGCAACATCCTAAATGCAATAACAACCGCCAAATCGGCATCCCACGCAGCAAACACCTCGAGGAACTCCTCGTCGCGCAACTTCTCGGGCTGCAAGATCGGCAACCCCAATCGCATAGCCTCCACCTTCACATCGCACTCATAGATCTTTTGACCACGTCCTGCAGCACGGTCGGGAGTCGTCACAACCCCCACCACATTATACCCCTCGTCGACCAATCGACGAAGCGAGGGTACCGCAAACTCAGGCGTACCCATAAAGACAATTTTTAACTCTTTAGCCTCCACCAAAATCCTATCTCTACTGAAGTTCTATCTCTTAAGGAGGGTTCTAATTTTTCATTTTTTACTCCAAAATTTAGGACAAGAACCCGTAACGTCCTAAATTGAAGCGTTTATCTGACATCAAAGTTAAATCAAAAAGTTCTGAAATCCAAACTGTTTGAATAAAATCTATCTATCT
>JBCQUH010000019.1:0-34352 GCA_047174185.1 Rikenellaceae bacterium
ATCGCGCCACCGAGACCTCGGTTACGGCCACAATACGACGCATGAATAGCAACATGGCCATAAGCAATCCGATCAAAATAGCGATCGTAAGGTCGAACACCACAGTAAGCAAAAATGTCGACACCAACACCGCCACATCGCTGCGTGAGCCATGGAGCAGCGATCGGAATGTGCGCCACTCACTCATATTGTACGACACCATCACCAACACTCCAGCCAAACAGGCCATAGGTATGTGGCTGGTGAGGGGCGACAAGAATAGAAGTATCAGCAGCAGCACGATGGCATGGATGATACCTGCCACAGGGGTGCGACCGCCATTATTAATATTTGTCATCGTACGTGCGATGGCACCCGTGATTGGTATTCCGCCAAAGAATGGCACCACGATGTTGGCTGCACCCTGCGCCACAAGCTCCATATTCGAGTCATGGCGATCGCCCGTACGTCCGTCGGCCACCGTAGCCGAGAGTAGCGACTCGATGGCACAAAGCAGCGCGATGGTGAATGCCGAGGGCAACAATCCGCGCACAGCCTCCAGATCAAACGACAACATCTTGGGTGCTGGGAACGAGGCGTTGATCGTAAAGCGGTCGCCAATGCTCTCCAAACCCTCGATGCCCATAAAGTGTTTGAGGGCATACGACACCACGGTCATCAACACGATTGCCATGAGCGACCCTGGGATCTTGGCCGATATGCGCGGCATGAGAATAATAATCACGACGGTTGCCACACCTACCGCTAGCGACAATAGATTGATGGTGTCGAAGGCTCCGAAGTAGACCATCCATTTGCCGATGAAGTCCCCTGGCAGCGCCTCGGTAGTCAATCCAAACAGATCTTTGATCTGGGTTGTGAGGATCGTCAATGCGATTCCGCTCGTGAATCCCACGATGATGGGATAGGGGATAAATTTGATGGCGGCTCCCAGTTTGAGCACACCCATAATGACAAGGAACACACCCGATAGCAGCGTGGCGATGAGTAGCCCCTCGAGACCAAACTGCTCGATGATGCCATAGACGATGACGATAAACGCACCCGTAGGCCCTCCGATCTGGACGGTGCTACCGCCAAATGCCGAGACCATGAAACCACCGATCACGGCCGTCACAAGCCCCACTTCGGGCGATACACCCGAGGCGATACCAAATGCGATGGCCAACGGCAGAGCTACGATTCCGACGATCAGACCTGCCATCAAATCGCGCATAAACGACTCGATGGTGTAGCCGCGTAGCGACGAGATTAATTTGGGTTGTAGATTTAAATCAAATTTCATGATATTAAATTGATTATAAAATAATAAGCGACATGACCACCCCTATCGGATAATCACGCCGCAAAGTTATGAAAAAAGTGGTGGAGTTGTTCTCGTAACACCATTTTTTTGTGACTTGTTGGGCTTGTCGTTGGGGGCTTACGCACCACGCGTAAGCCCCCAACGATCAACCACCGCCAAACTCCATCAGATAGTGTTTGATGAAGTTGTCGAGGTCGCCATCCATCACCTTATCGACATCGGAGGTTTGGACATTGGTACGGTGATCTTTGACGCGTCGATCGTCGAAGACGTAGCTACGGATTTGCGATCCCCACTCAATGCGCTTTTTAGTCGCTTCGAGAGCCTGTTGGGTAGCCATGCGACGATCCAGCTCACGTTGATAGAGTTTCGATTTGAGGATACGCATAGCATTTTCGCGATTCATCAGCTGCGAGCGCGTCTCCATATTCTCGATCAGGTAGTCGATCGACTCGCCCGTTTGGCTATCTACCGAGTGGTAGCGCAGTCTGACGGCCGTCTCCACCTTATTGACATTCTGCCCCCCAGCGCCACTTGCGCGATAGGTATCCCACTCTATATCAGAGGGGTTGACCACTATATCTATATTATCATCCACCGCAGGCGAGACAAAGACCGAGGCAAAAGTCGTCTGACGTTTATTATTGGCATTGAAGGGCGAGAGGCGCACCATGCGATGCACGCCACTCTCGCTCTTGAGGTATCCGTAGCCATACTCCCCCTCAAACTCCAAGGTGCATGATTTAACCCCCACCTCGTCGCCTGCTTGATAATCCAACACCTTGACCTTGTAGCCATGTGCCTCGCCCCAACGCGTATACATCCTCAGCAACATCGAAGCCCAATCAAGCGCCTCCGTCCCCCCTGCACCAGCATTTATATCGACTATTGCACCCAATTTATCCTCCTCGCCACGCAACATATTGCGCAGCTCCAGCGCCTCTGTTTTCGAAACCACATCGGCATATAACGCCTCGAACTCCTCGTCACTCGCCAACTGTGCGGCCACAAATTCGGGCATGAGCGACAGATCCTCGCACCCCTTGGCCACAGCGTCGTAATCCTCGATCCACGACTTCAGCCCAGCCACCTTTTGAAGCTGTTTGCGTGCCGCCTCGGCATCGTCCCAGAACGATGGCTCTTGGGTACGCTCCTCCTCATTTTGCAACTCTATGCGACGTTGATCCACCGCCAAACACTCATACAATAGTGCACGACGCTGCTCCAACTCCTTTATCTGCTCTGCGCTTACCACGACACCAACTCCTCTAGAACTACTCCAACTCCCAATCTACACCATCCTTGCGATCCTTGACGCGGATACCTGCCGCCACCAAACCGTCGCGGATCTTATCCGACTGCGCCCAATCCTTATTCGCCTTTGCTTGCGAACGCATATCGAGCAACATCTCAACCAACGGTGTGGTGTAGTCGCGCGCACCGCCCACCGAGCCTGCCGATGCCTTCTCGTCGCGAAGTCCCAATACATCAACCACATACAACTTCACGATCTGTTGCAAACGCTCCAAATCCGCAGCCGTGATCGTCTGTGCGCCATCTACCAACTGGTTGATCACGCGCACCCAATCGAAGAGTGCCGAGATAACCATCGGTGAGTTCAAATCGTCGTTCATCGCTGCCGAGCAACGCTCCGCCAACTCCTCGGGGTTGACGCTCGAGCTATCCGATGGACGGATCTTCGACAACGCCTCGACACCCTTCATCAAACGATCAAAGCCCTTTTGAGCCGCCTGCAAAGCGTCGTTCGAGAAGTCCAACGTCGAACGGTAGTGCGCCTGCAAAACGAAGAAGCGAATAGTCATCGGTGTATAGGCCTGCTCCAACAGCTCGTGAGTACCATTGAACAGCTCCTCCAACGTGATGAAGTTGCCCAACGATTTACCCATCTTCTGGCCATTGATAGTAATCATATTATTGTGCACCCAGTAGTTTGCCGAGTCGTGACCCAAGGCTGCCGTCGACTGTGCGATCTCGCACTCGTGGTGGGGGAACATCAAATCCATTCCTCCGCCATGGATGTCGAAACGCTCGCCCAAATACTTGGTACTCATAGCTGAACACTCCATGTGCCACCCTGGGAATCCATCGCTCCATGGCGATGGCCAACGCATAATATGTTCGGGCGAGGCGCTCTTCCACAGTGCGAAATCGACCGAGCTACGTTTGTCGCCCTGACCTGCCAACGAACGGGTATTCTCCAAAATATCGTCGAGATTGCGTCCCGAGAGTTTACCATACTTATGCATCTGGTTATACTTAGCAACATCGAAGTAGATCGAGCCATTGGCCTCGTAGGCAAAACCCTTGTCGAGGATCATCTGCACAAACTCGATCTGCTCTATGATATGACCCGATGCCTGAGGCTCGATCGAGGGTGGCACCCCCCCCAACTGCGACATCGCCTCGCGATAGCGGTTCGTATAGTATTGAGCGATCTCCATCGGCTCCAGAGCCTCCAAACGCGCCTTCTTCGCAATCTTATCCTCACCCTCGTCGGCATCGTGCTCCAGATGCCCCACATCGGTGATATTGCGCACATAGCGCACCTTATAGTCCAACGCCTTGAGGTAGCGGAACATCAAATCGAAGGTCACCGCTGGGCGCGCATGCCCCAAATGTGGATCGCCATAGACCGTCGGCCCACAAACATACAACCCCACATGCTGAGGGTTGATTGGCACAAACTCCTGCTTCGAACGGCTGATCGTATTATATAAAAAAAGTCTCTTATCCATATCTCGTTTAATCTATTTCAAATATAAGTTTACAACCCTCCCGCAGTGTAGTAATCATTGAACCACTTAGCGATCTCCGAGCGCTTATACTTCGACGCTACATAGTAGGCGTGTTCGAACTCCGACAGACGATCGTCGATCAACGACGAAACCTGAAGCGCCTTAGCACCCGTAAATGACAGGTAGTACTCGATATATTCGCGAATGTTATTGGCATACATCATCATCAGTTCATCGCCCTTCTTCATCGCTCCAGCCTCGTAGTAGGCCTCGATCAGTGGCACGGTATTGGCCGCCGTATAGCGCAACTGCGTTACGGGAAACTTCTCCAAACCAAAATTCAACACCTCTAAAGCACGCTGCTCATCGCCACGCTTGATCAACTCCTTGGCAACCCTTCCAAAGGCCTCACGACCCTTCGATGCATTGACATTATATTGGATCGTGTGGTCGACATAGACTCTCGGATCGCTCAAATTACCATAGCGATAGACATTCATCAACAGCGACTCAGCATAATCCACATCTATACGTCCGATCTCCCATGCCGAGCTAACCTTCGTATAGATCGGCACAAAACGGAAGGCATAACCGTCGAACTGCAAGTAGTCGATCAGACCTAAGTTCTGCATGATATAGGCCTGAGTGAAGTACAACGGACGCTTCCAATCGAAGTTGGCCAACAGGTCGAGGATCATCATCTCCGACTTGGTGATCGTGCGACCAGGCAGCGTAAAGACAATCGTGTCGACCATCAAATCGGCATCCTTGGCACTCACAATACCCGATGCCAAAGCGTTCTCCTTGTTGACTGGCAACGCGATCTTGCTCGTAGGGATAAAGTCATTCATCGAGCCATCCGATAGAGCCACCTGCGTGCGCTTATCGTCGCTGCGAATAAAATCCACAACCTCCTTTATATCGACTGGGCGATCAACCCTATTATCCACAATCACCATATCATTGGCATAGGCATACTTGCTACGAGGCATCGAAAATGGTACGGGTGCCGAGTCGTTTGCCCACGCCTTCATCTGGTCGATATACCACTCACCACCCAGATAGCTCGTATTCATAATACGCACATCGGTGCGCACACCATCGACCTCTTGGTTGAACCACAAGGGGAAGGTGTCGTTGTCGCCATAATTCATAATAATCGAGTTGGGCAGTGTCGAGTTGAGATAGTTCCAACCAATATCGCGCGCCATCGTACGGTGCGAACGGTCGTGGTCATCCCAGTTCTCGCTAGCCAACAGCGCAGGGACGCTCAACGACAATAGAGCAGCCACGGCAACCGCCACGCGACTCTCGCGCTTCATCACGCGAGCCACCAACTCATAGAGTGCCGCCATGCCCAACCCAATCCAGATGGCATAGGCATAGAAGGCTCCTGCATAGACATAATCACGTTCGCGAGGCTCCGAAGGCGAGGTGTTGAAGTATACCACCAACGCGATACCCATCATCACATACATCCACATGACGATCGTAAAGCCCTTTTTATCGCGATTCAAGTGCCAGATCAAACCCAACAGACCCAACAAGAATGGCAAGAAGTAGTATTTGTTGCGAGCCTTATTACTCTCCAACTCGCTCGGCAGATTGCTCTGAGGCCCTAGGTTCGCCTCGTCGATCCAGTCAATTCCCGAGAGCCAATTACCCGAAGCGATAGCCACCGAAGAGGCCTGAACATCGCTCTGACGACCTGCAAAGTTCCACATAAAGTAGCGCCAGAACATATACCCCATCTGATATCTAAAGAAGAAGTTGACATTCTCGGCAAACGTAGGTTCGATAATCTGCTGCCCACGGTAGTAGACTGGAGCACCATAATCATAGACATCCTCCATAATCACCTGACCATGACCATCGCGAAGAACCTCGCCACTACGGTTGGTGGCAGGAGCTTGACGTGTACGATAGGCCGCCCACGGTTTGTATCCACTCTCGCCACGACGCGAATCCCACATACGAGGGAACAACTTCATGAACTGCGAGGGGTAGTTGTAGCCCGTCAACGTGCTATGTTTCTCATACTTACCCGTCTCCTTGTTATAATTATACAGGTCGCGCGTAGCGTAGCTCTCGACTGGGGCGGCATACGACGCACCATAGATCAACGGACGCGAACCATACTGATCGCGAGAGAGCAGCGACAATAGAGCATGTGGATTGTCGGGATTGTTACTATTCATCGGAGGGTTGGTCACTGCACGGATCGTAACCGAAGCATACGACGAATAGCCCACAAAGAGCATGGTCATCGAGAGTGCAACAACATTCAACAACACCATGCGACGACGATGTGTGTAGTAGCTCGCATAGCCCAACGCCCCGATAACCGCCAACGAGAAGATCGCCATTCCAATGTTAGTCGGCAAACCCAATACATTGACACAGAACAGATCGAACATCGCACCCATATAGATCGATTGCGAAAGCACAAATCCATTGACAAACAACAATATAGCACCCGACACAAGGATCGACAATGCAACGCCCTTCCACGTAATATTCGATTGCGTGCGGAAGTAGTATATAAATACCAACGCAGGGATGGTCAACAGATTCAAGATATGCACACCGATCGACAGACCCATCAAGTAGGCGATCAACACGATCCAACGCAGAGCGTGAGGCTCGTCGGCCTCATCGTCCCACTTAAACATCAACCACACAACCAACGCCGTAAACATCGACGAGATGGCATATACCTCGCCCTCGACAGCCGAGAACCAGAAGGTATCGGTAAATGTGTAGCTAATCGCACCGATAAAACCAGCCGCCAAAGTGACCCACGAACGGGCATCGCTCATATTCGGCTCACCGTCGCGCACAAAGATGCGACGCGCCAAGTGGGTGATCGTCCAAAAGAGGAACAAGATCGTAAAGGCACTAGCCAAACAGTTCATCGCATTGACCGCATGAGGCACATAGTGCGTCGAGGGGGCAAAGATGGTGGCCACACGTGCCAAGATCATAAACAGAGGTGCCCCAGGGGGGTGTCCCACCTCCAACTTATAGGATGTCGCAATAAACTCGCCGCAATCCCACATACTCGACGATGGCTCCATCGTCATCAAGTAGACAATCAGGGCGATAGCAAATGTGCTCCATCCCAACACTTTATTCCAAAAACTGTATGATTTCATCAATTATTATGATTTATTACTCCTTAATATTTAAAATTCCGCTACAAATTTAGCAAAATTTTGCGAACTTCAAAAACTACCTCTCGCCCAGCGCAATTCTCACAATCTGCTCGGCACACAACTGCGGCTCCTCGAAAAAACCCATGTGGCCAGCACGCTCCAACCACACCACCTCGGCCGAGGGGATTGCATCGAGCGTCTGCTGCGCCGCCTCAACGGGAATATAGTCGTCGTAGCGACCAAAGATAAACGCAACGGGGCACGATAAATTGCCCAACACCTGCGTCCTATCGGGGCGATTCATCATTCCGTTTTGGATCGCCACCACACCATCCTCTTCCGTTAGGAGGGCGATTTCGTAGAGGTCGGCTATCGCGTCGCTCATACGCGCACGGTTGTGGGCGGCAAAGCCTGCCGACGAGGCGCGTTTGGCGATCAACTCCCTCTTACCTGCGCGCACCAACTCGATCTCGCGCTGACGATTATCTCGCTTCTCGGCACTATCTGCCACAGGGCGCGAACTAAACATCACCAGCGCGTCGAGCATCGCTTCGTGGCGCTGAGCAAAGGCCGCAGCCACATATCCACCCATCGAGTGACCCACCAACGTACAACGTTCGATACCGAGATTGGTGAGTGCCGCAGCCACCGTATCGGCCAAAAACTCCATCGAGTGCTCCTCGCCCTCGACCACCGAGATGCCATGCCCAGGCAGATCGAGCGTCACCACTCGCACCTGTTTGTAGAGCAGGGCGGCAAACTCATCCCACACCAACATCGACTCCATGTATCCGTGCAGCAAAACTACACACTTCTCAACACCCTCGCCACCCTCGCTGTCGCAGATATGCAGGGCTATGTCGCCCGCCATTATAAATTTCTCAACCATATTATTTAGTCCTAATTAAGCCGCAATTTATCAAATATTTTTCACTTTACGGTCGTTTGTCTCTAGAAATTTGTTTCTCCAACTAATTATTGTTACTTTTGAGGGTTAATTTTTTTTATGACAGTAATTTGATGATGCAAAATATCGAATATATATTGGCACACGGTTCGCGCAACCTCTTTGTGATGATCGACGCAGTGGCTCAACAGATCGAGACACAACAGGCAGGAGTCTTTGTGCGAGAGGTGTGCGGGAGGTTCAAAAGCGACGGAGTGCTATTTTTGGAGCAGACCCCAGAGGGTCTCTACGCCATGAATATGTATAACACCGATGGAACGCAGGCCGAGATGTGCGGCAACGGAATGAGATTGGTGGCACGTTTTGCCGACGAGAGGTATCTCCACACGCCACAATTCACACTCATGTCGGGTGGGAGACCCTATCCTATCTATCGCGCCGAGAGCACAATAGCCACCTTGGCTGATGGCACGAAGGAGGCGATCCCCAACTATTGCGTGAGTATCAATATCCGCACGTCGAGCGAGGATTTTGCGTTGAGCCACGAGGAGTTTGTGGCCGAGAGGATCGAGGAGTTGGATCCGCAACTCACCTTTACATATCTCAATTTGGGCAATCCTCACATTGTGGCGCAGGTTGAGAGCATCGATCTCGACCACCTATCGCGCTTAGGCGAGCGAGCGAAGGAGCTGATACACATATTTCCGAATGGGGTGAATGTGAGCTTCATGCAGCCTATGGGCGAGCAGCAGATATTTGTGGCCACCTACGAGCGAGGTGTGGGGTTAACCGCCTCGTGTGGAACGGCAATGACCGCTTCGAGCACCACAGCGGCGCTTGTGGGGGTGTGTCGATGGGGCGAGTCGATCGAGGTGCGAAATAGGGGGGGCTTCGTGCGCTGCCTCTGCCACAGAGAGTGTGGCGAGTTGACCACTCAATTGGTGGGCAACGCAACCTATATCGAGCGCGGAGAGATAACTTACGACGATGCATCACACATAGATATAGACGTAGAGGAGCGTTTCGAGCGTGAGCAAGAGGCGTGGGCGCAAGCTACAGCAGAGTAGTTACAAAATTAATATATAAATATATACCATTACCATGATTACACAGATCGCAAATCACCGTTCGATACGCAGCTTCGAGAGCCGCAAGATCGAAGCCGATGTACTACGCACAACTTTGGAGGCTGCCGTCCGCGCCTCGACGTGCGGCAATATGCAAAATTATACGTTCATCGTGAGTCAAGATGAACGACAGTTAGAGGAACTTTCACCCTGCCACTTCGGACAGGTCGAGCGAATGAACGCACCATGTGTGGTGACGGTGTGTGCCGACGTGGCGCGCTTCTCGCAGTGGTGTCGCCAGCGCAATGCCGAGCCTCAGTACGACAACTTCGTATGGTTTATGAATGGCACGATCGACGCTATGATGGCGGCACAGAACTTGGTGCTAGAGGCCGAGGCTCAGGGGTTGGGCATCTGCGTATTGGGTACGACGTTGTATACGGCCGAGCGCATAATCGACATCCTCAAACTCCCAAAGGGTGTGATTCCCATCACCGCCATTGCGATGGGATATGCAGCCGAGCAGCCCGAGTTGACGGATCGTTTGCCGTTGGAGGCGGTGGTGCACTTCGAGCACTATACCCCCAACACTCCAGAGTTCATCGACTCGATGTGGAGCGAGAAGGAGCAGCTGCCCCAGACACTTCAGTTGGTGGCGGAGAATGGAACAGATAATCTAGCGCAGGTGTTTACACAGCGTCGATATGTGAAGGCGGATAACCTCACATTCTCGCGCTCGTACTTCGACCTGCTCAAGAGCCAAGGATTTTTTAATCAGTAGATCGGATAATGAGAGGCGGACTAAGATGGTGGCTTTATGTCGTGACATGCATGGTATGTATGTCGTGCGGTGTCACGCGCCATATTCCCGATGGGGAGTACCTTCTTAGCCGTGTCAAGATCAACCAATCGTCGGATACTCCACGCAAGGAGCGTATCGACGAGGGGGTGTTGGAGAGGTATGTGAGGCAGAGTCCCAACACACGTCTCTTTGGCACAAATTTCTATATCTGGATCTACAACCAAGCCAACCCCGAGAAGAGCAATTGGTGGAACAACCTCAAACGTAGCATTGGCGAGGAGCCACGATATTTCGACGAGGCACTGACCGTGCAGAGCGACACGAACCTCAAGATATATATGAACTCTCAAGGCTTCTACTCGGCACAGGCCGAGTATAGGGTCGACACCACGTCGCACCGCAAACGAGCCAAGGTATCGTATAACCTCGACCAAGGGCGACCATACATCATCGAGTCGTTGAAGTATGAGTTCCGCGACTCGCTACTTGCGCCATTGGTACTCCCCGACACGATCAATTCGCTCATCAAGGTGGGTGATATATTTAGTGTGATGCTGCTCGATCAGGAGCGCGAGAGGATCACCGACCACCTACGAAGCCAAGGCTACTACAACTTCACGGTGAGCAACATTGAGTATCGTGCCGACACACTATCGGGCAACAACAAGGTCGACTTATGGATGATCATCAAGGAGAGCATCGCAGGGTATAACAACCGAGGCGAGATCACCTACAAGGCCAATACGCGATATATCGTGGATCGAATAAACATCCTCTCGAACTTCGACCCCACCTCGATGATTCGCGACTCGTCGTTTCTCAACACCATCGACACGATGGAGTATCGAGGATTAAACATCATACATCTCAACGGTGAACGACCCAACGTGCGGCCGAGGGTGTTGCGACAGATGGTGCCGCTCACACCTGGGGCGGTCTACAACCAACAGACGGTCGAGCAGGCCTACAAAAATCTGATGTCGTTGGGCTACTTCCGCAGTGCGAGGATCAACTTCACACCTAGTGAGGATGATGATGATGTGGAGGAGTCGACCGCGGAGGAGTCGACAGGTTCGCCAATCGGATTGCTAACGGGTAATATATTGTGTACCCCAGCGCTCAAACAGAGCTACGACATACAACTCGAGGCGAGCACGACATCGAGCTTCTATGGTCTAAACCTCTCGGTGGGGTATCAAAACCGAAATATATTCCGCGGTGCCGAGGCGTGGGATATCAACGTCACGATGGGTTACGAGCTGATGAAGGCGGTCAATGCCGTGAAGCGAAGCGCCACGGAGGTGGGGTTGAGTACGGGTTTGACCTTCCCGCGATTCCTCATGCCATGGGTAACACGTCAATTTTTGCAGGTCATGCAGCCCAAGACCAATGTCGAGGTGTCGGTAAACTTTCAGGATCGACCATATTACAACCGTACACTCTCGAGTGCTACGTGGAGCTATACGTGGCGCAACACGGGCTATTCGAGCTATATGATCCGTCCGATCGACATCAATGTGGTCGACATGAACTACATAAGCGATGCCTATCTGGCCGAGTTGGAGAATGACTACCTCTACAACTCCTATATGACACAGCTGGTTGCAGGGTTGAGTTTGGGATACTCCTACAACAACCAGATGCAGAATCTGGGCGGCAACGCGGCGATGTTGCGCATAGGATTTGAGACGGCAGGAAACCTATTCAGCGTAGCCGATCGACTCTCGAACGCCTCGCGCAACGAGGATGGGCAGTACGAAATATTTAGTATCCCCTATGCACAATATGCGCGTGCCGATGTCGACATGAGCTATAAGTGGGCGCTAGGGGGTGATTTCGCATTGGCAGGGCGACTCTACGGAGGTGTTGGATATGCCTATGGCAACTCAACGTCGATACCCTTCGACCGTCTGTTCTACTCGGGCGGCAGCAATAGCATGCGCGGTTGGACACCTCGCACCCTTGGCCCAGGGTCGGTGGCCGAGGCGGTAGATGATCTATACCCCTCGCAGTTGGGCGATATGAAGTTGGAGGCCAACCTCGAGTTTCGATTCCCCATCTGGGATACATTCCATGGTGCCACCTTCCTCGATGTTGGTAATATATGGTATCTAAAGGATTCGGAGGGGGTTTACGACACAGCGTCGATATTCCATGGCAGCACGTTCCTCGAGCAGTTGGGATTCAACACTGGATTTGGCGTGCGACTCGACATACAATTTGTGATTCTGCGTCTCGACTGGGGAATTCAGCTCCACAACCCCAATAAGGCCGAGGGCGAGCGTTGGGTGATCAAGGACTTCAGCCTCTCGAACACAGCCCTAAACTTCGGTGTCGGCTACCCCTTCTAGGCGGCGTGCTCGCCGCTGAGCTTGAGATACTTCGTATCTCTTCTATATTGTCGTTGGTGAACAACTCTCAGCAAGACTCAGTAAGAATCGGGTAGGAGCAGTGGGATTATCTCCCACTGCGACCTCCCACACCACCGTACATGCGGTTCCGCATACGGCGGTTCCTCGCTTTGACATCATTTCTGACGTGTCTGTTGTTGTTTTCAGTTATGCCTCTGAACTATGCGCTCCTCTATACTCTTCGGATTCCGTCCTATCCATTTAGAGGTAGCAAGTACATCTGCGGTACTCTATTCTGCATTCATCATTCAGTAAAGGGTAACATTCATTTACTTACAAACTGCGAGGTTCAGTCCTTCGCAAATCAACTCGTAATTCGCTACTATGACCTCGGCTGACTTCTCACAACAAGCTTTACTCCGTGCTACTGTTTCTTTCCGCTTCACACGTCTGTGAGACCTCCCCAGTTAAGAACGAACTCTTTCCGCCTTATACCTGCCAGATTTACTAATGGTGATTCCGAATAGCTATAGGGACTTTGTTTCGTTTGGCAAACTTACCCTCACCACCAGCCTTAATATCTGGTTTCTGTTCGTCAGGTCAGACTTTTGCCGCCGACTTCCTTCAGATTCCACCTCGCGATGGACACCCTTGTCTTGGGCTATGCGCTTCCCACTATCAGGGCACGCTCGGGACTTACACCCGTTAGAGTTCGCCCATGCTGGGCGAACCAAAAAAAAGGATGTCCAACAAGCTCTCGCCTGTTGGACATCCTTTTATAAAACCCACGCTCAATTAAGCCATGAATCCCTTACCGATTCCCATGAAGTCGTCAGCTACCAACGCCGCACCACCAATCAAACCACCATCTACGTTCTCCTTAGCAAAGATCTCAGCTGCGTTCGAAGGCTTGCAAGAACCACCATAAAGGATCGCTGTGTTAGCCGCTGCAGCACCAAACTTCGATGCCAATACCTCGCGGATATATGCGTGAATCTCCTCTGCCTGCTCAGCCGATGCTGTAAGACCTGTTCCGATAGCCCATACTGGCTCGTAAGCGATAACCAACGATGCAAACTGCTCCTCAGCCAAGTTGAATACCACCTCCTCGATCTGTGCCTTCACAACGTCGAAGTATGTACCATTCTCGCGCTCCTCCTTAACCTCACCTACGCAGTAGATAGGAGTCATGTTGTTAGCATAGACCTGAGCGATCTTCTTGTTCAAAGTCTCCGATGTCTCACCATAGTACTCGCGACGCTCCGAGTGACCCAAGATCACATACTCGCAACCCATTGAGGCCAACATAGCAGCCGATACCTCGCCTGTGTAAGCACCCTTAGTCTCAGCAGCACAGTTCTGAGCACCTACTGCAACTGTCGAACCCTTCAAAGTCTCGATTACCTGTGAAAGGTGTGTGAATGGAGGACATACGATAAAGCTAACGCAGTCGCATACTGATGATGTTCCTGCTGCTACACCCTTAGCCAACTCTACTCCCTCTGATGGAAGTGTGTTCATTTTCCAGTTTCCTGCAACGATTTTCTTTCTCATTTTCTTTGATTTTTAATATTTGAATTACACGAAATTAATCTACTCCTCATTCGGCTCACACCACACCTTCACATCCTCGATCGAAGGGGCTTTAAGTCCCAATTTATTCTTCTTGTTAAAGCCGCACATCTCATTGAAGAACTTCGCTGGAGCGAGCTTCTTCAACGACGCAACAGTCACATAGCCCATCTTCTGTATCACCTCAACCCACTCCGTAGGTACTCCGATAGCCTCGTAAGCCTCCACAGGATCGTTGACCACGCGCTTCTCGGGACGCATCTGAGGGAAGAACAACACATCCTGAATCGAGGGTTGGTTGGTCATAAACATCGTCAAACGGTCGATACCGATACCCATTCCCGAACATGGTGGCATGCCATACTCCATCGCCCTCACGAAGTCCATATCTATAAACATCGCCTCGTCGTCGCCCTTCTCGCTCAGCGTCAACTGCTCTTGGAAACGCTCCAACTGGTCGATCGGGTCGTTCAACTCCGAGTAGGCGTTGCACAACTCCTTACCATTGACAAACAGCTCGAAACGCTCCGTCAAATCGCTATTCTCGCGATGACGCTTACATAGTGGCGACATCTCGCGTGGATAGTCCGTAATGAATGTTGGCTGAATCAGATCCTCCTCGCAATATTGACCAAAGATAGCGTCGATCAACTTACCCTTGCCATATGTAGCATCCACCTCGACATTCAACCTCTTGCACGCCTCGCGAAGCTCCTCCTCGCTCTGGCCTGTGATGTCGTAGTTGGTCTTTTCCATGATAGCATCGCGCATTGTGAGGCGACGGAACGGTGCTTTGAACGAGATCTCGCGATCGCCAATCATAACCGTTGTCGAGTCATTAGTGGCCAATGCCACCCTCTCCAACATCTGCTCGGTGAACTCCATCATCCACAAATAATCCTTATAAGCCACATAGATCTCCATCACCGTGAACTCAGGATTGTGCGTACGATCCATTCCCTCGTTGCGGAAATCCTTACCAAACTCATATACTCCATCGAACCCTCCGACGATCAACCTCTTGAGATACAACTCATTGGCGATACGCAGATACAACTCCGTGTCCAACGAGTTATGGTGCGTGATGAATGGACGTGCCGAAGCACCTCCTGGGATAGGCTGCAAAATTGGGGTCTCCACCTCCAGATAGCCCTTCGAGTTGAAGAACTCACGCATGGTAGCGATAATCTTAGCACGCTTCACAAATACATCGCGCACCTGAGGGTTAACCACCAAATCGACATAGCGTTGGCGATACCTAACCTCTGGATCGGTAAATGCATCGAAGGTCTGACCATCCTTCTCTTTGACTACTGGTAGCGGTTTGATCGACTTGCTCAACAACGTAAATTTGTTGCAGTGCACCGACAACTCACCCGTATTGGTGATGAATGCCGAACCATCGACACCCACAAAATCACCGATATCCATCAACTTCTTAAAGACCGTGTTGTAGAGTGTCGTATCGCCCTCCTCGCACACATCGTCGCGACGGATATAGATCTGGATACGTCCCGTATGATCCTGCAACTCAAAGAAGGCTGCCGAACCCATGATACGACGGCTCATGATACGTCCTGCGACGGTTATATTTTGAAAATTAGATTGTTGCGCATCATACTCCGTATGGATCTGCGCTGCTGTTGCTGTCACCTCAAATCGAGCTGCTGGATATGGCTCGATACCTGCGGCACGTAGTGCTGCAAGGGATTGACGACGCTGTAGTTCTTGTTCGCTTAGTGATTGACTCATCGATTCTAACTCTTTTTACCTTTATTTTAACCCCACAAAGGTACAAAAACTTCCGTAATATTTTAACTATATCACTGCCTTTTTTTACCCTTTGCTCCACGTGCCCCCTTGGGTGAGGTGGGTGAGGGTCGCTGCTCTTTGAAAAAATAGCTCTTCTGCTTACGCTTATCATCCTGAGAACGTGCAACATATAACTGCTTACCGCTATATGGATCGCACCCCGTATAGAACATCACCGACGAGAGGGTCATGGGCGTTGGGGTGAGATCCTGCACCTGCTCCAGAGTGAAGTGCAAACCTCCCAAAACGCGTCGCGCAAGCGAGCGCATATCCTCCTCGCGACACCCTGGGTGCGACGAGATGAAGTATGGAATCAACTGATAGGGCAGATCGTGGCGACGACACACCTCGCGAAACTCTCGCTCCAACGCCTCGAAGTGGTCGAACGAGGGTTTACGCATGAGTGCCAACACCCCTTCTTCGGTATGTTCGGGGGCGACCTTCAATCGTCCCGATGTATGGTGGCGCACCACGCGCTCCAAGTAGGGTGAATCGTCAAACAGATCGTAGCGAATACCGCTACCGATAAAGGCTCTCTTGACACCCGACACCGCGCGCACCTTGTCGTAGAGCGCCAAGAGTGGACGGTGGTCGTTATTCATATTTTTGCACAGCGCAGGGTACAAACACGAGGGGCGTTTACACCTAGCACACAACGACTTATCGCGCCCCTCCATCCCCCACATATTGGCCGAAGGCCCCCCTACATCCGAGAGGTTGCCGCGGAAACCATCCATGCGCGTCACCGCCTCCACCTCGCGCAAAACAGAGCGTTCCGATCGCGAGGCGATAAACTTACCCTGATGTGCCGAGATCGTACAAAACGAACAGCCGCCAAAGCAACCTCGATGGAGATTGACCGAGAATTTTATCATCTCCCACGCAGGAATATCCCCCTTGCCGCGATACTTCGGGTGTGGTGCTCGCTCATATGGCAGATCAAACGAATGGTCGATCTGGGCAGTTGTGAGCAGCGGTTGCGGTGGGGTGACGACCACAAATCGCTCCTCGCCACTCTCCGTTCGATACCCCTCGACCAACCAATTTTGGTGCGACATAGCGTTGCTCTCGACCTCCATGCGTTTGAAGTTCTCGGCAAATTTCGCCCCACTCGAACAACACTCCTCAAACGTATGCAACTCGATCATGCGCTGCTTATCCAGACGCTCCACACCGCTGCGATCGCAGCTATAAACTACTTGAGGTATCTGTCGCAACACATTGGCATTGAAACCATTATGCAGTGCAGCAGCCACCCTCTCGACGACCCCTTCGCCCATGCCATAGATCAACAGATCGGCACCACTCTCGACCAACCACGAACGCTTCAACTCGTCGCTCCAATAGTCATAGTGTGTCAAGCGACGCAACGATGCCTCGATGCCCCCCAACACAACAGGTTTGTGGGGATATAGCTCTTTGAGGATCCGTGTATAGACCTTCGAGGCGTAGTCGGGGCGAAAACCAGATTTGCCACCTGGTGTATAGGCATCGTTGGAACGCAGACGAATATTGGCCGTATAGTGGTTGACCATCGAATCCATCGCCCCAGCCGTCACTCCAAAGAAGAGGCGCGGCTCGCCCAACTTCTTGAAATCGCGCAGATCATCCCTCCAATTGGGTTGCGGCACGATAGCCACGCGATAGCCACGCGCCTCCAACAACCGCCCAATCACCGCCGCACCAAACGACGGATGGTCGATATAAGCATCGCCCGTAAATAGTATTACATCTAGATAATCCCACCCTAGGGCACGAACCTCCTTTATGGTTGTTGGCAAAAACATCGCTGATCTATATATATTCTACTGCTCGCGGCTCGCCGCCTCGGCCGCCTCGGCCATCTCCGTTTGACGTTGAGTCTGGATCGCAGCGCGCGCAAGTTTTTGGATTCGCTTCTCGGCCTCCTCCGCCTCGGCCTCCTCGGCAGCCTGCAATCGCTCGGATGCGAGACGGTTCGACGCATAGTTCTCCCACTTGTCGATCAGCGTCACGAAGTCTTGCGGCAGATCGCTCTCGCGAAAGATCTCCTCGCCCGTTACGGGGTGCACAAAGCCCAACGACGCAGCGTGCAGCGCCTGACGTGGCATCAGCGCAAAGGCATTCTCCACAAACTGTTTATATTTCGAGAAGGTTGTACCCTTCAATATCTTATCTCCGCCATACCTTGCATCGTTGAACAGAGGGTGACCCTTCCACGCCATGTGGATACGGATCTGGTGCGTGCGCCCCGTCTCCAGATGACACTCCACCAGAGTGACATACCCAAACCTCTTCAACACCCGATAGTGCGTCACCGCATGTTTGCCATCCGAGCCATCCTCGAACACATGCATGCGTAGGCGATCCTTGGGCGAGCGGCCGACGTTACCCGTAATAGTCCCCTCATCCTCCTCGATATTACCCCACACCATCGCCACATAGCGACGACGGATCGTGTGGTCAAAAAACTGCTTGGCCAAGTGTGTATGTACCCGCTCGCTCTTGGCGACAACCAACAGCCCCGAGGTATCCTTGTCGATACGGTGAACCAATCCAGCCCTCATATCGCCATCCGCCAACAGCTCCAACCCCTGCAAATGGTGCGTCAAGGCGTTGACCAACGTACCGCGATAGTTGCCATGACCTGGATGAACCACCATTCCTGCCACCTTGTTGACCATCAGCAGGTGGTCATCCTCGTAGACAATATCCAACGGTATATCCTCGGCGATAATCTCGTTGCGGAACTTCGGCCGCGACATAACGATCGCCACAACATCGCCTGGACGAACCTTGTAACTCGACTTCTGTGGCACGCCATTGACCAACAACTGACCCTCGTCGGCCGCAGCTTGAATCTTACTACGCGACGAGTTTTGCATCTTGATAGCTAGGTACTTATCCAACCTCAATGGCGATTGCCCCTTGTCGACTTCAAAGCGAAAGTGCTCATACATCTCGCCATCTTCGCCCTCTACGCTCTCGCCCTCAACACCATCAACCAAATCCTCGGCCAAATCCTCAACCTCGTCCCACTCGTTATACATTATATCTATATTTTAAATTTTTACCACCCTAAAACAGATCCTCGAAGCCACTTCCGCCCGACGGCTTGGCCACCTCAACCTCCTGTTCGACAACACCCATATCCGTAGCCAAACGGTTGAGAGAGTCCTGCAACGCCTGCTCCTCGGCTATCATCTTCTGCTCCAGCGCCAAAGCCTCGTCGATCGACTCCAGTACGCGCTTCACACGCTCACCATCGAGCGTAATACTAAACGCCACGCGACTGCCCAACGGCAATCGCCTCTCGGCCTCAATACTCTGAGAGACCACCTGCGCCAACTTCTCACTCTCCACCGTCACATCCGAATCGCGACCAACCCTACCGACATTGAGTCCCGAGACCAACAACGCACTTCGCGCCTCGTACAACGACATCCCGATCAACTGCGGAACAACCACAGAATCAGCCCCCTGATTGATACCAACATTCAACACGATGCCCGATCCGCGCGGAACACGCAGCTCCTCGCCATCGGAGATCTTGCTGCCATTATAACTCTGCGACAACACATAGTTGGTCGCCAAATCTGGCTCATAGACCAGCTCACCGATCATAAGACCTGCGATCTCCAACATATTCTTGGCCTGACGCAACGAGCGACCTGCCACATAGGGCACCTCGACCATCTCGCGTTGCAGAGCGTTAATCGTCACATAGACCGTGCGCCCTGGCTTCACCTCGACACCTGGTAGCGGGTTCTGCTCCAACACCAATCCACCCTCATAGATCTGGACATAGACCGAGTCGTTGATCACCAAATTCAGACCCCTCTGCTCGGCCAACTCCTGAGCCTCGCCAATCAACATCGACTCGAAGTGCGGCACCGACGTATGGGCATTGTGGCGCGTAACCGACAACAACAGATAGTGCGATACCACAGAGAGCACACCCACCAATAACACGATGATCGACAGATGGATAAAGACCCTCACACCAAACGGGAAGCGCAACTTCGCACCCTTCGATGTAGACTTTGACTTGGGCTTCGATGCCGTTTTCGACTTGGGCTTCGGTCTCTCGGACGACGTATCACTCTTATCGCCCCACCACCCCAATTTATCTTCTGGTTTAAAACTACTCATATATTATTTCTTTTCAATCTCATTATAATTTGTGTCGCGCTCCACAGCCCTAAAGCCTGCGCGCTGCGCCATCGCCTCGATCTGTGCGATGGTGATCCTCGGGCTTTGATCCTCGGCTCCCGCCATCGAGTAGATCTTGGTCGTATCGTCGATCGTACCATCCACATCGTCGGCTCCAAAGGCCAGTGCCAACTCCGTCGACGACTTGCCATACATCACCCAGTAGGCCTTGATGTGGGGGATATTATCCAAAAAGAGACGACTCACGGCCATCATACGCATATCATCGACCACCGACACCTCGCCCAAATGGCTCATCGAGTTGTTGGAATTGCGATACTTCAGCGGAATAAAGGCGTTGAAACCACCCGTGAGATCCTGCTGATCGCGCAATCGCGACAGATGGTCTATGCGAGCCTCCAAAGACTCTATGTGACCATACAAAATAGTCGCATTGGTGCGCATTCCCATGCGGTGCGCAAGGTCGTGAACCTCGAACCAATCGGCCGCCGAACCCTTCTCGGGGCAGATCGCACGACGAACCTCGTCATCAAATATCTCGGCTCCACCCCCAGGGATAGCCTCCATGCCTGCCGCCTGCAATCGCGCCAAACCCTCGGCCACTCCGACACCCGATTTGCGGATCATCTGCGACAACTCGATAGCCGTAAAGGCCTTGACACACACATCGGGCAGAAGTCGCTTGATATTGCCGATCAACTCCTCGTAAAAGGCAATATCGTGCGTCGGATGCACACCACCTACGATATGCACCTCCGTCACACCGCTGCCCACATATCGACTCGCCATCTCACACATCTCCTCCATCGTATAGTCCCACGCCTCGGGACTCGAAGCGTCACGACGATAGGAGCAGAACTTACAGCGCATCTGGCAGATATTCGTCGGCTCGATATGAAAATTACGATTATAATATACCGCATCGCCACTCACCCTCTGCTTACGCTCCACAGCCAACTGACCCAACAACCACAACGGTGCCTCGCGCATGAGCAACAGGGCCTCGTCGCACGATATGCGCTCCGCAGAGCTACACTTATGAGCCACCTGCAACAACTCTTTCGACAAACTAAACATATCTAACTATTTTGGGGCTTTGCGATAACAGTAGATCGCAATTAACGTATAAAGTGCATTGGGACTCCACACCGCAACATCGGCTGGCAGAGCGCCACCCTTGGCAAACTCCTCGGCAAAACGGATAAAGACAATATACAAAAAGCACAAGCCAATACCCAAACCAATATGCAGACCTGTACCACCTCGCACCTTGCGCGACGACAACGACACCCCGATAAGAGTCAAGATAAAAGTACCCACGGGATAGGCAAATCGCGAATTGCGTGCCACCTGAATCAACGTAATTGAGTCAGCTCCCTTGGCAACCTGCTGATCGTAGAACTCATTTAGCTCCCCAATCTTCAACGTCTTGAGAAAATCCTCGACACGCGTCAACTCCGAACGTTGGAGATTCAACATCGTATCTAGATTCGGCAACTGTTCAAACGTCTCTTCCCCATCAACAAACGTCCTGCGCGTATAACGCTTCGCCTGCCACCTATCACTCAACGTATCGATATAGGGACTCTCGGCCTCCAACACCCCGACCAACTCGCCATCCTCGAAGCGATCCAGAGCCAAAAAGAGTGCGCGACCCGTAGATTGGAACCCTCGAAGATAGAGGAACACACCAGGTTCGACCTGACGATATATATTTCGATCGTAGTTACCCGTCGTCACACCATCGATATATCGCGCCTCAAACTCCACACACGTGCGCTGGGCAACTGGAACAACCCACAAATTGAGCGACAGCGAGAAGATAGCGATGACAAACGCACCAATGAAATATGGCCACATCAAGCGCCGAAAGCTCATTCCTGCCGACAACATGGCGATGATCTCGGTCTGATAGGCCATCTTCGAGGTGAAGAAGATCACCGCGATAAAGGTGAACAGACCGCTTAGCTGGTTGATAAACGACGGCACGAAGTTGAGATAGTAGTCAAATACGATCGCCTCGAAAGGGGCGTTATAACGCGTGAAGTTATCGACCTTCTCCGTATAGTCAAACACAACCACGATCACCAAGATCATGAGAATAGCAAAGAAGTATGTCGAGAGGAACTTCCCCAAAACATAGCGATCCAGAATCTTGAACCCTGGCCAAAAACTACCTATACCTCTATTTTTCATACCCCTACAACTAAACTAAACTCTCTCTTTTACACTTAACTTGTTCGTCATTGCGGACTTGATCCGCAATGACGAACAAGTTAAATTTTGACTCTACTAACTATAATCTACGAGACAATTGCACAACCATCTGCTCCTTCCACACCTTGAAATCCCCAGCCACGATATGCTCGCGTGCCGTGGTCACCAGACCCAAATAGAAGGCTATGTTGTGCAGCGACGCAATCTGTGCGGCCAACATCTCGCCACACTTAACCAGATGGTGAAGATACGACTTCGAGTATTCGCGCGAGGCAAACGAATTGCTGCGCACATCGATTGGCGAAAAGTCCAACTCCCACTTTTTGTTACGAATATTTATCACACCCTCCCACGTAAAGAGCTGACCATTGCGGCCATTGCGCGTAGGCATCACACAATCAAACATATCGACACCGCGATCTATCGCCTCCAAGATATTGATCGGAGTACCCACCCCCATCAAGTAACGCGGCCTATCCTGCGGCAACACCTCGTTGACCACCTCGATCATCTCATACATCACAGGGGCTGGTTCGCCAACGGCCAACCCTCCAATAGCATATCCATCGGCATCGTAGCGCAACACATCCTCGGCCGCCTTCACACGCAGATCGGGATAGGCACACCCCTGAACAATGGGAAACAACGACTGCGAGTGGCCATACTTAGGCGCTGTCTTGGCAAACTGCTCGAAGCAACGCTCCAACCATCGCTGCGTCAGACCCAACGACTTGGCCGCATAGTCACGCGGTGCATCACCTGGAGGGCACTCATCGAAGGCCATCATTATATCGGCACCAATCGTGCGCTGCGTATCGACCACACTCTCGGGAGTGAAGATATGGCGCGACCCATCGATATGCGATTGAAAGTGACACCCATCCTCGCGCAATTTACGACACGCAGCGAGCGAAAAGACCTGAAATCCTCCGCTATCGGTCAACATTGGTAGATCGCAATTCGAGAAGCGATGCACACCCCCTGCGGACTCCACAACACCCATGCCAGGGCGCAGGTAGAGGTGGTAGGTATTGGCCAAAATAATCTGCGCCCGAGCCTCCGCCACCACATCGCGATGGAAGATCCCTTTCATGGCCGCGGCCGTACCAACAGGCATAAATATCGGGGTTTGCACCACTCCATGGTCACACACAAAGTGGCCAGCTCTCGCCTTGGAGTCGGTGAGGGTATGTTCAAGCGTAAATTTCATATTCTTCTCGTACAGCTACAATTAACACACAAAGGTATGAATTTATTGCGAGATTACCCAATTTGCAAAAGATTATATTCACACCCTGCCGCAATATCGCAATAATTGTATATCTTTGCGATATGTCAATGGAGGTTGAAAAATATATCATAGCCGAAGATCCACTGCTCGTGGAGTGGGCGCTCGAGGGTGACAACACAGCCTTTGAGTTCCTCGTTACGCGCTACAAAGAGTCGATCCAGAGACTGCTGCTCGCGCGCATAAACTCCAAAAATGAGCAGGATGCGCAGGATATATTGCAGGAGTCGTTCATCAAGGTATATGTCAACCTCCACCGCTACGATGCCAAATACACATTTGGGCAGTGGCTCTACACCATCGTACGCAACACGATGGTCGATTTCCAGCGCAAAAGAACCGATACCCTATCGCTCGACGACCAACATGCCAACCCACCCGAGGAGCATAGTCCCAACCCCGAGCAGAGCATCATAAATCGACAAAAGAGAAGTCAAATAGAGCTGGGAATAGCACAATTGAAGCCTGCCCAACAGGAGCTATTCCGCATGCGATTCATCGAGGAGTACACCTACGAAGAGATTGCCGAGAAGCTCAACATGCCGCTAGGCAGCGTCAAGACCAACATCTATCGCACACGCGCCATAATGTGCCAATTCATAACCGACCACGAGGAGATGTAGAGTACTTACTTCACCGCCCAATCGTCACTTCGAAATTGATCGACGGGGATGCCGTCGCTATTGTGCAGATTGGCCGTCGTGAAGTTGCTATAGGCGTAGCGAACCGCATGAGGCTGCGGCACATCTCCACAACTCAACTCAACCACACATCCATCGACCAGACGAGCCGAGGCCGCGTAGAATCTCTGATCGGCACCTGCCAACTCAAAGCCCAAAATATCACCATCCACATCGGCTATCGTCGAACGCCACGTCTCGAAGGTGACAAATACCCTATCCCCCTCAACGCGATGGCTCTTGTATCGAGGTGATCGAGGCTCGATAAGCACGATCGAGTAGTCGTTGACCAACGCATGGTGCGCCAACCTCACACCCACCTCACGCTTATTACGTGGATGGATATTCTTCTCAAGCCCCAGATCAAGAGTCGAGACCATACCGCTGTATGGGATCACGCGCAGTGCGGCCGATTGCGCCTCGCGAATCTGGGCACCCTCCGACTCACGATCGGCAACGGCCACCTCAAGCGGTGTGGTATTGTAGTCGAATGGTGCGATCTGCACATAGTAGAGCGGCATCTTTTTGTCGCCCCATTTTTGGCGCATCATCTGAGCATAGGCTGGCAACAGATATTCGTAAAGCTCTGGCTCATGGGCATTTGACTCACCCTGATACCACAACCACCCCTTGATGGTATAGGGCACCAATGGCTCGATCATAGCGTTGTAGAGCACCGTACCCCAGAGTTGCGAGACCTCGACTTCCGACTCCCCCACTGCCGAGTCGAGGTGCGCTAGCGATACTTGATCGCCAAATTTGCGCAGCGCCGCTTGATCCATCCACGCCTCGATAGGTGTACCACCCCATGCCGAGACGATGATGCCCACGGGCACATCCAACACACTCTGTAGATAATCAGCAAAGAAATAGGCCACCGCGCTTGTCTCATCCACCCTCTTTTGGTCATTCTGCGCCCACACCAAATCGCACTCATCCTGAGGGGTAAGGCTCGATACTCGCGGCACAGAACAGACTCTGATTGGTCGATCTACCGAAGCATTGGTAACGCGGTTGTTAGCAATCCTCATCTTCATAAACATATTCGACTGCCCCGAACACAACCACACCTCGCCCACCAACACATTGTCGAGGGTGATGCGCTGCTCGCCACTGCTCACCGCGATCGTATACGCACCCCCTGCCACGGGCGTGGGGATTGTCGTGCGCCACTCGCCGCCCTTGTCGGCCTTGGTGCGAATGGGCTTGTCGCTCCACGAGGCGGTGATCTCAACCACGGCACGAGGTGAAGCTTCACCCCAGATGGCAGCGTCACACTGCTGCTGAATAACCATATTATCGCCAAATAACGACGCTAAGCGAAGTTGACCATTCGCACTAAATATCGCCCCAAAAGCGACGATCGACAACAACAGATTCTTCATAGAGATCATATTTAAATCCTTAATACTCTCCAAAGATAACTATTATCTGGTGAGATTTACTACGATTCCTCAAAATATTACTACCTTTGTGGCCAAATAATGATAAGACAAAGATGATTACAGTATCAAATGTAGAGCTACAATTTGGAAAACGCGTTCTATTCAAGGATGTGAATTTCAAATTTATGCCAGGTAACTGCTATGGCGTGATCGGTGCCAATGGAGCAGGAAAATCGACATTCCTCAAGATCCTCAGTGGCGAGATCGACTGCACAAAGGGCAGTGTATCGTTTGGCCCCAACGAGCGTCTATCGGTGCTCAAGCAGGATCACAACGAATATGACGACTGCACGGTGCTCAACACCGTATTGATGGGTCACACGTTGCTGTGGGATATAATGCAACAGAAGGATGCCATATATGCCAAGGAGGATTTCTCGGATGCCGACGGTGAAAAAGCTGCCGATTTGGAGATGCAATTTGCCGAGCTTGATGGCTGGAATGCCGAGAACGAGGCCGAGACGCTATTGAGCGGTTTGGGGATCAAGGAGGATAAACACTCGATACTCATGGGCACGCTCAACCCTAAGGATAAGGTATTGGTGTTGTTGGCGCAGGCGTTGTTTGGCAAGCCCGACAACCTGTTGCTCGATGAGCCAACCAATGATTTGGATGTCAACACGGTGATGTGGTTGGAGAACTATTTGGCCAACTACGACAGCACGGTATTGGTGGTGTCGCACGACCGTCACTTCCTCGACGCTGTGAGCACACATATCCTCGACATCGACTACAATGAGATAAATCTCTTTGCTGGAAACTACAACTTCTGGTACCAGTCGAGCCAGTTGGCGCAGCGTCAGCAGGCACAACAGAACAAGAAGGCAGAGGAGAAGCGCAAGGAGTTGCAGGAGTTCATCCAGCGATTCAGCGCCAATGTAGCCAAATCGAAGCAGGCTACATCGCGTCGCAAGATGTTGGAGAGGTTGAATATCGAGGAGATCAAACCCTCGATGCGCAAATATCCAGGTATCATCTTCACCATGTTGCGCGAGCCAGGTAACAACATATTGGAGGTCAACAACCTCAGCAAAACGGTCGATGGCGAGGTGTTGTTCAAGGATCTGAGCTTCACCATCAACAAGGGTGATAAGGTGTCGTTCGTCTCGCGCGAGCCACGTATCATCTCGGCACTGCTCGAGATATTGGCGGGCAACGATCAACCAGACAGTGGCGAGATAAAGTGGGGTGTGACCATCACCAAAAGCTATTTGCCGCTCAACAACCACCCATTCTTCGAGAAGAAGATGAGTATTATTGATTGGTTGGCGCAATACTCGGCCGACACGATGGAGTTGTACTTGAGGGGTTATTTAGGCAAGATGCTCTTTGCGCGCGACGATGTATTCAAGCAGGTCAACGTCTTGTCGGGAGGCGAGAAGATGCGATGCATGATCGCCAAGATGATGATCGAGGAGCCAAATGCATTGGTACTCGACTCACCCACCAACCACCTCGACATGGAGTCGATTCAGGCCTTCAACAATAGCTTGATCAACTACAAAGGTATCGTGTTGATGCACTCACACGACCACGAGTTTATCAACACCGTGTCGAACCGCATCATCGAGATCTCGCCAAATGGCATGATCGACAAGTACACCGAGTACGATGAGTACCTCACCAACGATCTGGTCAAGGAGGCGCTCGAAAAGATATATTAACGAGAAGATATATTACCCGAAAAAGTTATGCTCGACTCCAACATGTGTGGAGTCGAGCATAATCATTTTACAGAGCATCTCTGTGCGTTACAACATGCGGTAGTAGAGCGTAAATGACCACTTGTGCTCCGAGTCGCACATACCGACAGACGAGGCGTAGCCATTGCGCGAATTTCCATTGCCCAAGTCCACTGCCGTTGCGCCAAGCCATGTCTGAGTGTAGTTGGCACCAGCCGCTATTGTACCCTGAGGATCCGACTGCTCATACTGGCTATAGTAGAATACAAATGGACTCGCAGTCGCAGTATGGATTCCACTATATCCTGGTATGGTCTTGAAATATACATAGGTAGTAGATGCATCATCAAAGTTGGTGCTGCTATCCCTCTCGGCCAAATAGACCTTGAATGCAATAACATTAGAACCTGATCCCGACAAGAACATACTTCCCGTAGTAAATCTATTGGTCTGAGTCGCAGTACCTGTACCCATTGTCAAATAGGCTGCTCCGTTCCCCTCTGTTGGAGCATCAAAATAGTCAGAGCCAGTGTCGCTTGTACACCACATATTACTCCATGAGACATCACTTATGCTTGCGGTAGCATCTATCATCTTAGTATCTATATCAAACACAACCTCAGCAGTACTTCCTATACCATCGCCTCCTAGGTAGGTTACGTCACCAAGCCAGAACTCATACGAGAAGATACTCTGCGATGGGGTAACTTCGTCAAGCGTGCTACTTGCAGCTAATGCAGCTTGATACAACTGGTCACGGCGACTCTCACCCACTGCAAAGTCGCAGATTGGAATCAAGTTATTACCATTAATCGATCCAGAGTAATCGACAATACTCATATTGCTAGAGTCTAGAGATGCTCGCCAAGTATCGGGATCTGTGATAGAGCCACTTCCGCCCTGCGTCTGAATCCTCTCCTCGCTATAGAACGAACTTTTCGACATATAAGAGTTAGATCCGACTTCCGCTGACGCTGTAAGGCTATTTACGGTATCGTCGTATCCAGCCTTCAAAGCAGTTCCCCAACTATCCGTCGACACATCTTTGTTGCGGAGCGCCGATACCGAATATTGCCATGTTCCGCCATAGGTACAGCCCAACATAACGTGGGTACCATAGGTCGCAATCACTTCTGATGCCGACATACTAGAGTATCCACAGATATCTAGATAAGCTTGATCTGTCATACAATACTTTAGTGCCTCTGTTAAAACGCCACCACTTGCAGCGGCAGTGTTTGTCGTGATGTTAGCGAGCTTGACGATCACACTCGTACTACCATACTCAGTCTCTGAGTATGATTGGGTCGCTGTCGAGTAGTCCGCTTTAACCTCGGCCGTAAAACCACTGTATGCAGCACTCACTCCTGCCGAGACGCTCAGAGAGTCCTGCGCATCCTCAACTGAGGAGTCTGTGATTGCCACATAATCTACAGAAGACACATATAAAACCTCATTAATCATATTGTAGCTCTCCATCTTATCCCAATCTAAGACCTTAGCTTTGATACCAGTCCAATCGGCATACAACCCTGCGGTGTTGTAACCATATCCCAAATATCCATAGTCATCCAATAGAGCGAGTGAATTGGCAGCCTGTCGGATCGAGATAGACATCACATCGCCAACCAGCTCACCATCATACTCTTGCTGCAAATTAATTGTCGTCGAGCGTTCTGATCTGAAGTTGTTCTTTTTTAACGAAACTGTCATATACGATGTACCAGCATTTCCACTCGATAGACCAGTTAGACTAACCCACGTAGAGTAATCCGTCAAACCTGAATAGTCGGTAGAGCCAACAACTCGCCATGGCAACTCGGATGCAACAGTGATATTGTAACTTTGAACATTGTAACTTGACTCCGAGATCAATATTCCACCACTCACCTCCGAGGCCGAGATACAACTGAGTGAGAGCGCTGCGTCACCATAGCTCTTACCCGCCTGAGCAATAGTACATACCACTGGATCCACATCTGGGTAGCCTTCCAACCTGAAGTAGACCTGCGTCTCGCGATAGTCAAAGCTATTCTCGCTTGCGCTAAATGTGATGTTGTCGCCACTACTACCCGAAGAGTTCGACGTTCTCGAGTTGTTGGTGACATCCAACCAATCATCCGCGTAGTGAGGGCTATCAGCGTCGATATACCACGAACCGCTAGATGTGACATCTACCGAGACACCCGTGCCCAAATATGTCAACAAGACACTACTTCTCGACAACGAGAAGCTCAGCCCCTCGATTCCTGCCTGAACGACCTTAAACGATTGGTATTGCCAATCGCCACTCGATGCGAGGTTGGTGTAGATATTCGACTCGCGACTGCTGATCGAGTTGTTAGGCTCGCAATCGAGCACAACCGCATCGTTACAGATACCCGTTTTGGGCGACAAGCCAACCCACGACAGAGCACCCGTCAAACCCTCAGGGTCATTCTCGGTGATCGTCCACGCGTGCGACGAGGTGATGGTGAAGTTGATAGGCGTACCTGCCTGATCGACATAGAATATGCTAAGCGTCGACTGCTGCGACGATAGGTGGCTATACAACTTCGAGAATTGCGAAATCTTCATAAGCACTGGCGCAGCATCCTTCACATCCTGCTGAACGTAGATATAGGCGCTACGATAGTTATATGTATCCTCGTCGTATGGCGCAAGTGTAAAGCTCAATGTTCCGTTGCCCGTACCCGACGCATTGTTGAACGTTAGCCAATCGTTGCTTGCGTAACCATCCAAAAGATACCAACTATAATCCGACGTTACGTCGATCGAATATGTGTAGTTCGAAGCGTCGTCGTAGTGTGACGAGAACCAGATATCGTCGCGACTAACACTCAACACTGGGGTGTAGTTACCCTCCTGAGTCACCTTGAGCACCAACGGCTCCATACCTGGGTAGTACTCCATGTCGAACGCCACTTCGGTTTGGCGATATACAAAATCGCTCGACACATCGGTGGTAAACGAGATCACATCGCCATCCTCTCCCGAGGTGATCGAGGGTGTCAACCAACTTGCATGTTGGCTGCTCTCGGCAATCTTCCATGGGTGGCTCGAGCTAACGGTCACCTCGGCTGCCGAACCATCGACAGGCATCGACAATGTGTCAACCGAGAAGGTTAGCCCCAAACCGTCGATTCCTGCCTGAATAACCTTGAACGATTGGTAGAGGTAATCACCCGAAGGCTCTAGCTGTGTGTAGATGTTAGACTCACGGATCTCGCCCGTGTTGTTAGCCTCGCAGCTGAGCGTCAACCAGTCGTTACACACTCCTGTCGTAGGCGACACTGCAACCCACTCCAAAGCGCCCGTCAAACCCTCGGGGTCGTTGTCGGCGATCGTCCACGCGTGCGACGAGATGATGCTGAAATTGATTGGCGTACCTGCCTGATCGACATAGAATGTGCCAAGCGACGACTGCTGCGACGATAGATGGCTTGTCGAGTTTGCAAACTGCGAGATCTTGACATAGAGTGGCGCAGCGTCATCCACATCCTGCTGTAGGTAGATATGTGCCGAACGACTCTCCACCACATCGTCGCCATAAGGCGCGACAGTGAATGTCAATTGTCCATCGCCCTCGCCCTCAGCAACCGTGAAGGTCAACCAGTCATAGCTCATGTAGGTCGAATCATCGTCGCTAGTCAACAATCTCCAACCCACCTCCGAGCTGACATTGATCGACTGCGTGTAATACGACTCATCGGCATAGAGACCCGAGAACCACACGTCGCTACGATCGACGCTCAAATTACCCTCATAGGCCACTTGGTTGAGGGTGAGTTCAAACAGCTCGTAGCTCACGCTCTCTGCGTCGTCGACATTTTTGATTCCGAAGTAGAGCTTCGTATCGCGGCTCTGCGACGTAAGGTTTTTGCTCACCGTGACTGTCACATCACAGCTGCCTGCCTCGCCCGACGCAGGCGAGACACTGCTCACCCAATCAGCATAGGCATAGATCGTGCTGTCCGAGCTGTTCAACAGCATCCACTCCGCACTAGCCGAGATCGTGACTGTTTTGCTCAACGAGTCGATGGCATTAAATGTCAACTCCTCGGTGTTGATCGAGATGTCATACTCCGTCAACACATCCTCCAACGTATCTTGTAGATCATCGATAACGTCGTCGACATTGTCCGTTGAGCATGCTCCAAAAAGAGATGCAACCATTACCATATATATGATAAGGTTCTTGCATAAAGAGAATGGTGTTTTCATTTTAAGTTAGGCTCTTATGTTACATTTAACTTACCGCTCTTTCTATAGAAGAGAGTGTTTTCGTATATTTAATGCAACTAGAGGCGTAATTTTGACTTAAAGAGCTAAACAAATCGACAATGAATAACTAATACAATTGTTTTATTTTTTGGTTTTTTTGTTGTATTTAATGATATTATCACTACATTTGTGGTTGAAAACACTCTCTTCTATAGAAAGAAAGATAGGTAGACATCATACGCGCAATCTCTTCTGCGCTATAAACTGCAATGATACCTAGGATTAACTCTTGCTTGTTAGCTCCCCCCCTATCGTTTGGGGGTGTAGACAACTTTTTTGGTCTCGAAGAACTCCTCCGCGAAGAAGTCCGATATGGAGTACAAGTCCCACCGTTTGCCACTCTCGGCAAGCTCCTCGGCCAGATCGCCACCCTTGAGATACAATATTCCGTTGGGCAACGTGCCGCATTGACCACGCTCCAAACGCCCCCACACCCACTTCACAAAGGCATCCATACGTGTCACGGCTCGCGACACCACATAATCAAATCGCTCCCTCACCTGCTCCACGCGGCAGTTGCGCGGCTCGATGTTGGTCAGCCCCAAAGAGGTGGCAACACCCTCGACCACCGAGATCTTCTTGGCGATGGAGTCCACCGCCACAAAACGCACCTCGGGATAGAGAATAGCCAGAGGAATAGAGGGAAATCCACCGCCGCACCCCACATCCAACACCCTCGCCCCAGCCGCAAAGTAACACACCCGAGCAATCGCCAACGAGTGCAACACGTGACGAAGATATAACTGGTCGAAATCCTTTCGCGACACCACGTTGATCTTCGAGTTCCACTCCTCATACAACGGATACAACGCCTCGAACTGCTCCCGCTGCCGAGCCGTAAGGTCTGGAAAATAATGCAATATCTGCTCCATCGTTTAAACTATTAATTTCATTTACATTCTCTTTTTTTGCCTGTCACTTCGTCCGAGGGATTGCGGATCGAGTCTATTAGTGTCCGATGAAATTTTGCGCACTATATTCGCGACACGTTTCGGCTCCCCAGAGCCGTCATCCTGAACTTGGTTCAGGATCCCTAACTGTCAATGTTTCTGGTCGTTAGAGGGATCCTGAATCAAGTTCAGGATGACGAAATTAAAATTTCATCTCTCGGCCGTGACTTTTTCTCAAAGCAAGCCCCCTTGTTGCCAAATCTCCGCAATAGGCTATAAATAAGCATATTATAAAGAGGTGTGTTTTTTTTATCGGACACTAATAGATCGAGTCCGCAATGACGGACGTGTGGTCTCCGCAATCCCCCCCCCTCTGCGTCATTACGAGAGGGTGTATTCGTCCGAGGGATTGCGGATCGAGTCCGCAATGACGGACGTGTGGTCTCCGCAATCCCCACCCCCTGCATCCACAATACACCCAATTACCATCCTCGCCCGTCATTGCGGACTTGATCCGCAATGCCTCGGACGAGAATACTCAGGTCTGCAATGACAAATGAGAGTACAAAAAAATCAAAAAGGGGGCGACTCTTTGTTGGAGTCGCCCCGAATATTATATGAAAGCTCGGTCGTGAGACCTCTCAAAAACTTCGGTCGTGAGACCTCTGCTTCCTACTATCTTATGTAGTCTGTCATGACCTCAAACAAAATGAGATAGGTCGCCATATTATCACGGTCACCGATCACAAATCGAACTCGGTTACATGTATATGGCTTGTCGAAGTAGTAAGAACCCGTCGACGATGATATACTATTCGACATGATATCTACCCAACGAGAGGTTCCCGTAGAGGCATCCTCGTACTGAATTGTCCACTCATGAACGTCATATGCATAAGCTGGAGTTACTCCAAAAAGGAAGTTAAAACCAATAATGTCATAAGTATCACCCAAATCAACAATCATATTCACAGGATCGACTTGCGTAGTGAGCCAATAATGTGCAACAAACCATCTCTGACCATTTACGGCCGCAGCAGATGTGTTTGCACTCTCTGATGCATTATAGTCTGTATAAGTAGTCTTATTCGCCGCCACATCGATACCCTTTACTGGATTCCATGTCGTATAATCAGTCATCTGTGTATAACGCAATCCATCTTGAACCATCTCATGGAATATCAGAGCATGCATAAGAAGCTCTCCATAGCCGCAATCTGGAACAACTACACCATCTACATATCCCTCTTGGTACACTAGATTTATGAGTGGCTCCTCTACAGTTGTCGATGTACAAAGCATCTTGGCTCCCACCTGATTGGTGAATTCATTGAATATATCGTTAGCTCCCCACATGTAGTTGCGGTAATCATCAATACCTGTCGCAGCAGTCAAATTAGCCCATGTCGAGCTAGCATTTACATATCCTCCGACACCGTAGGCACCTGTCAAGGTCCACATTGCCTCTCTCATGTTAAGAATCTCTGGGCCGAGTCGCATAGTATTAGAGGCTATATATGGCGCATAAGATGTTTCATTATAGTTGGTCTTAATAGCAAATCCTCCTGAAGCAGCCGTGGTATTAATCATCCAATACGCCTTCTCGACTACCTCTTCATATTTGTCATACTCTGCGGTTCCCTCGGTTGGAGTAGTTGTCGAAGTACGAGTCAGACCAATACCCCTCAACGGCACATCATCTTGGTTTGCATAGAGAGTAAGCTTCGTAGGAGTTTGGCCATAAGCATAGGCCGTTGTTCCTGTTCCACCTATAACACTATTATCGTACTCTGCATAACCTGTTATGTAGTATGTTCCGCCCACCGTAAGGTCTCCACCAGTAGCACACTTATATGCATTGTTGTTACCCAGTGAATACTTACCAGTTACTGGAACCTTGACCCACTTGCTCTTATCCTGATTTGGATCATCAGAGTAGATTATACCCTTAGAGATGATATCGGTATTAGCAACCGAGCTATCGAA
>JBCQUH010000020.1:0-31761 GCA_047174185.1 Rikenellaceae bacterium
AAACGACGTGCGACAAATTTACGAAATGGGGCAAAACATACTCCTTTGGGTCTCATAATCGTGAGGTCCCGGGTTCAAGTCCCGGACCCGCTACAATTTAAACAAAGCACTTATAGGAGATGATCCTTTGAGTGCTTTTTTTGTATAATATTTGCAAAGTTGCCCTAATATAGATAACTTTGGCCGTTGATGAAGTTGAATAGAGATTTGATATATCGGCAATCTGCCGCGTTCGTATTGCTGTTGACGATGGTTGCATTGTTGGTGGTGCGATCTGTGCATCTCTGTTACCACGCTTTCGACCACCATTCGGAGTGTGTCGAGATGTCGACAACCACCCCTGTGTCATCGAATGATGGCCATAATGAGGAGGAGTGTGGTATCTGTAACTTCCAATTGTCACCATTTACGACTGTCGATCCGCTTACGATACTAGGTGTCGTTGCGCTGATCGCAGCTCTATTTCAGCAATATATCCAACATGACTCTCGTGTTGTTGTTGTGCCGCGTTGTGGCCGTGCACCGCCCGTTGCTATATCTTAATTTTTCAAAGTATACACATGCCAAGGGTTCTGCCTCGATCGGGGCGGAGGATCTGTTTGGTAGGTGTGAGTTTGTGTTACGTTAAATATAGTATATGCGTTTAAAGATAGTCTGGAGTGCAATGTTTACATTGTCTCTGCTTCTCTCTACCGCTCAAACTACCGACTCCGTAAAGCAAATCACGGTTGACAAAGTTGTCGTTATCGGCAATGCGCAACTCGAGCAACAGGCAGAAAGTGCCCTGTCGATCGAGGTTGTCGATGCTCAACAGTTGGCCGAACACTTTTCGGGCAATTTGATGAAGAGTTTGGAGTATATTCCAGGTGTGCAATCTATGAGTGTAGGTTCGGGTTTCTCGAAACCGATGATACGCGGAATGGGTTTCAACCGTGTGAGTGTCGTCGAGGGTGGTGTGAAGCAGGAGGGGCAGCAGTGGGGTGCCGATCACGGTTTGGAGATCGATGCTTTTAATATAGAGCGAATTAACATTCGCAAAGGGTCGTCGTCGTTGCTCTTTGGCAGCGATGCAATGGGGGGTGTTGTCGAGATTCTGCAACCTGCTCTGCCTGCCGAAGATGGGGTGTTTGGCTCGGTCGATGCATTGGCGCGTTCGGTCAATGATCTGATCGGTGGGTCGGTGATGTTGGGGTTGCGTCGTGATCGTTGGTTTGTGAAGTTGCGTCACTCGGAGCAACACTTTGCCGACTTCTCGGTGCCCACGGATCATGTGGTATACCTCACGCAGGTGATGCCATTGACCGACAATCGAGTCAACAACACCGCAGGGTTCGAACGCTCCACAAGCCTATATACGCGCTATGGAACGGGGCGATTCTCCTCGGCACTCTCGGTGAGCGATGCATATCAAAAGTCGGGCTTCTATCCTGGGGCGCATGGCATCCCCGATCCGTCGCGAGTCGAGGACGATGGCGACATACGAGATATTGATCTGCCATATAGCTCGGTGAACCACTTCAAAGTCTCATCGCTCAACACCTATTGGTGGGATGATATGTGTGTGACGTGGGATCTGGGCTACCAGAACAACCATCGCGAGGAGTGGAGTTCGTTTCACACCCACTATACGTCGCAAGATCCGCCCGCGGTCGATCCCGATTTGGAGATCGAGTTGGCGCTGCAAAACTATAGTTCCAATGCCAAAGTGCACCTCCACCACTCGTCGCGTGTGGAGAGCACAATCTGTTGGGATGCCGCCTATCAGGTCAATCGTATCGGCGGATACTCATTCTTGTTGCCCGACTATCGACGTGTAACCACGGGGGTGGCGTGGGTGAGCGACTATGAGGTGAACGATCGGTTGCGAGTGAGCGGTGGCGTGCGCTACGATTGGGGGCGAATTCAGACCGATGAGTATGTCGATAGCTACTTGATCGAATATCTCTACAGTCTGGGCTACGACGCTTCGGTTGTCGAGGCCAACGAGGTTCGAAGCTACGCGTTAGATCGCGAGTTTGGCGACTACTCATTGTCGTTGGGTGCGGTGTGGAGCATCGACCAGCGTAGTACGTTGCGTGCCAATATCGGGCGTAGTTTTCGTCTGCCGACGGCCAATGAGTTGGTCTCGAATGGTGTTCATCACAGTTCGTTTCGTCACGAGCAGGGTGATCCGACACTCGATTCGGAGCGCGGTTGGCAGTTTGATTTGGGTTATCGTTTCGAGGGGCGATGTGTGAGTGTTGGGGTGTCGCCCTATGCTAGTTGGTACGCCTCGTATATCTATCAGCAGCCTACGGGCGAGTGGTCGATTCTGCCTCACGCAGGTCAGATCTATCGTTTCATGCAGAGCGAGGCGCTGTTGGCTGGTGGTGAGGTGACCGTAGCGTATGATCTGCCTTGGGGCTTGCGCTACAATATGAGTGTGGAGTATACCTATACATACAATATTGATGAGCATATCCCCCTCACCTTTACCCCTCCGACCACCATGCGCAACTCCCTGTCGTGGGGTGTATCGTGGGTCGAGTTGATGGTAGAGTGGCAGATGGTCGCAGCGCAGAATCGTGTGGCTCGCAACGAAGATCCCACCCCTGGGGTAAACCTATTTAACGCAAGTGCAATCTTTCAGCTTCCATTTATTACCGATGGAGCGACAGCCATGCTCTCTGTGGATAATATATTCGATACAATGTATCTAAACCATCTGAGTTACTATCGTCAGGTGGAGATCCCAGAGCCAGGGCGCAATATTCAATTATCAATTAAAATTCCATTTAAATTATGAAACTAAGAGTATTTTTCGCGGCAGCCGTTGCCGTAGTTCTAGCATCAATATTTGTAGCTTGCGATGAGGCAGGCGATACCGAAAAGCCCGTGATCGATCTCGTATCACCAGCCGAAGGCGAGGCTGTAGCGGCCGATGGCACAGGTATGCACTTCGAGATGAATATCGAGGATAACGAGGGGCTTGGCTCCTATAAGGTCGAGATTCATAGCAATTTCGATGACCATGCGCACGCTTCGTCTGCTCTTCTAAATACGATTGAGACCAAGAGTGACGATGAGTCAACAACCGAAGAGACCGTCGACTTCACATTCAACCAGTCATGGAGCGAGGATATATCGGGTAAACTCAACACCTATGTGCACCATCACGAGATTGTGATTCCGACCAATGCCACACATGGCGACTACCACTTTATTGTCTACTGCACCGACGCGGCGGGCAATGAGTCGTATGTCGTGCGCAATATCACCATCGGTGAGGATTCAGACCACGACCACGACGAGGAGTAGATCACGCGTGGTATTACAACAAAACGGCCTTCCCCAAAAAGGAGAAGGCCGTTTTTATATGTGGTTAAGTATGCTTACTTCTTGTTTGCGATCAACCACTCAGCGATCTGAACTGCGTTCAACGCTGCACCCTTCTTGATCTGGTCGCTAACACACCAGAATGTCAATCCATTGTCGCAAGTTATATCCTTACGAATACGTCCAACATATACTGGATCCTTGCCTGCGATGAACAGTGGCATTGGGTATACCTTGTCCTGAGGCTCATCCATCAATACAACACCCTCAGCCTTAGCAAATGCTTCGCGAGCCTGCTCTGGAGTCACTGGTGACTCTGTCTCCAACCATACCGACTCCGAGTGTGCGCGCATAACTGGTACACGTACACAAGTCGACGACACCTGAATATCTGAGTGCATAATCTTGCGAGTCTCGTTATACATCTTCATCTCCTCCTTAGTATATCCATTCTCAGTGAATACATCCACCTGTGGGATCACGTTGTAGGCCAACTGGAAAGCGAACTTGTTGATCGTTGGCTCCTCGCCACGGCTCAACTGCCCCTGCTGCTCTACCAACTCATCCATAGCTGCCGCTCCAGCACCACTTGCTGACTGATATGTCGATACGTGTACACGCTTGATGTGCGATAGATTTTCGATCGCCTTCAACGCTACAACCATCTGGATTGTTGTACAGTTAGGGTTGGCAATAATACCACGTGGAGCGTTCAATGCATCCTCTGGGTTAACCTCGGGCACAACCAACGGCACATCGTCGTCCATACGGAACGCGCTTGAGTTGTCGATCATCAACGCTCCATACTTCGTAATTGTCTCTGCAAACTCTTTCGATGCACTTGCACCTGCCGATGTAAGGGCAATGTCGATACCCTTGAAATCGTCACCGTGCTGAAGCAGCTTCACAGTTAGCTCCTGCCCTTTGAACATATACTTGCTACCTGCGCTACGTGGTGATCCAAATAGCACCAACTCATCGATTGGAAGGTTGCGCTCCGAAAGAATTGATAGGAACTCCTGTCCTACGGCGCCACTTACGCCTACAATTGCAATTTTCATCTCTTAATCTTTTTGTTTTTTAGTTATTCTTATCTGTTATTATATTTGTCTAATATATTTTTATTCACAATCATAGTTGGGCATTCCCAACGGACGTGTGAATTTATCTTTGCGAGTGATGTTCAGCGTCTCGTCATCATATACACGTGTGAGAAACTCTCCCACAATCGGCAACGCCATCACATTTCCCTCGCCGCCGCTCTCGAGGTGGACTAACTGATCCTCGCCTCCGACCCATGCGCCAGCCACGATCTTGGGCGTAACACCCACAAACCATGCGTCACGGTTCTTCTGCGACGTTCCAGTCTTACCACCGATATCCATGTTGCGGAATCCATACGCCCATGTCAATCGCACAGCTGTACCGCCCTTGACCACATCCTTCAACATCTCCAACATCGTGTAGGCCGTGCGTTCGCTGATTGCATCCTGCGACTTCGGCACAAAGTTAGCGATCACATTTCCCTGTCGATCCTCAATACGTGTCACGAAGATCGGCTCTGTATATACACCCTTGTTGGCAAACGTAGCGTATGTGCTAACGACCTCATATACATTCGACTCCGACGTACCCAAACACAACGATGGCACAGGGTCGATATAGCTCTTAATTCCCAAATTGTTTATAAACTCTGCCACAGCCTTTGGCTGCTTAGCCTGCTTCATGATCCATGCCGAGTAGTTATTACGACTGCGAGCCAATCCCCATTTCAGAGGGTTCAACGCACCGTTATACACCACATTCCCCGACTCCTTAGGCGACCATGGTGTGCTACCTGGGACATCTATCGTTACGGGCAGATTTGGAACCAACGTACATGGTGTAAGCCCCAGATGGTCGATGGCAAAGGTGTACAACAGTGGTTTGATTGTCGATCCCATCTGTCGTTTTCCCTGCTTAGCCATATCATACTTGAAGTAGCGGAAGTTTGGCCCTCCGATATAGGCCTTCAACTCACCGCTCTGAGGCTCGATCGCCACGAAGCTCGCTCGCATAATGCGTTTGTGGTGGAGGATCGAGTCGCGAGGTGTCATGATCGTATCGCGCACACCCTCGAACGTAAAGACCTTGGTTGGGCACTCCACATCGAACGTCGCCATTATCCTATCGTGCGACATACCATAACTCAACAGGTGGAAGTAGCGATCCGAATAGCGCATCGCCTGATATACGATCTGCTCCTCACTCTCCTCGGGTGCGTCCACAAATATTGTTCCATTCCGTGCCGCCTGCTGATCCATCATTGGCTGGATCGTATTTTGCAGCTGCATCTGCACAGCATCCTCGGCATGGCGTTGCATCTTGGCATTGATCGTCGTATAGATCTTCAATCCATCGCGATAGATATTATACTGCGTTCCGTCGGCCTTCTTATTCTTCAAACACCATCCATAGATCGGGTTCTCATCGTATGTCTTGACCGCCTGCTCATAATCCCATGCGTTCGAGAAGTTCTTTCGCTCTGGACGTTTAGCATTGAGCGTGAGGCGCAGCATCTCGCGGAAGTATGTCGCCTGACCATAGTTGTTCGATATCGGATTGTAATCCAACTCTATAGGCAACGACGAGAGGTAGTTGCCCATATCCGAACTAATAGCCCCTGCGTTGACCATACGACGCAACACCGTATTGCGACGCACCACCGAATTCTCAATATTTGTCACAGGCGAATACTTCGTCGGTGCATTGACCAATCCCACAAGTGTCGCAGCCTCTTGAATATTTAGCTCATTGGGGTGTTTATTGAAAAAGGTCTCGGCCGCCGCCTTGATTCCATAGGCATTCGAGCCATAAAAGACCGTGTTGAGATACATCGCCACAATCTCCTCCTTGGTGTAGTTATACTCCAATCTAATCGCGGTGATCCACTCCTTGAACTTCGTAGTCACCAACTTCGAGTATCGAGACATTGTGCTCGTGTATCGTGTCGTGTCGCGCGGAAAAAGATTCTTGGCCAACTGTTGAGTGATCGTCGAACCACCACCCTGCGATGCATCGCGCGAGAGTAGTGTGCGGATTCCAACTCGATACAACGATGGTACATCCACACCTCCGTGCCCCTTGAATCGCTCATCTTCGGTTGCGATCAAAGCCGCTGCAATGGGGGGCATAACCTCGCCATCGAGTGCCACCAACATCCCTTCATCGAGTGGAAACAACTCGCTATACTGCATATGCGAACGATTCTCGATAAAGAACGATCCCAAGATTTCGCCCTCCTCAGAGAATATATCCGAGGCGAAATTACTCTTCGGATCCTCCAACTCCTCGAACGATGGTAGTCGCCCAAACGCACCCGAATTGGTGAGCCAGAGCATTGTGAATAGTCCGACAAACGGCACGATAGCCACTATCCATAGATAGATAAACCACTGCGTGCCACCTTTAGTTGAATTTTTTTTGATCATAACTGGGCAAAGTTACACATTCTCTTTGGATTTCACAACACCGTTGCCCCATATTGCACAAATTTAGACGATATTATAGGCTATAAAGGTAGATCCAACCCTGCCGATATGTTCCAACCCCCATTGCTCATGCGGTAGAGCGACAAATTGGCCGACATAGAGCCTGCCTGAGGTAGGCGTAGTGGGTTGATGTCGAAGATCAAATTTGCCCCATACGAATAGATCTGCTCATACACCTTGCTGCTATTGCGAAATCTCGCAGCGTCGAAGCCAACCCCCAACCGTACACGGCTCAAATAGAGTACCGAGCTCCATCCCCCCTCGGGGTAGAATAGCGGCAGGTGGTAGTTGATCGAGGCGGCCACGTAGTTGTCGTTATTCACCTCCGTGAGGTCAAACCCCGTAGGCAACAGCGCCACCGAGCGGAACATCAACGCCTCGATACCATTGGCACGATAACCTCCGATGGAGTTTTGGTAGTTGGCCGCAATACTCACCGTATTGTGGGGTAGTATGCCGCGTGTTGTGATGTGGCCATAGAGACTCACTAGGTCGCTAAAGTTGCGATCGCAGGGTGCCATAGCGTAGGATGCCCAGAGCGAGTAGCTAAATGGTGAATAGGCATCGCGTGTAGCCGAGCTAACCCACCCCGTGTAGCCCAAACTACCCGATAACTTGTGCAATCCGCGATAGAGCGGCACGATCCACTCTCCGCTCTGTTGGTCAAAACTCATATTGTCGAGATCTGTCACATAGCTGTTTGAATAGCTCCATGCTGCCCCCACGCTCAACTGCCCCTTGTGGTAGCCCTGCTTCATGAGTAGTGGCAACGAGGCCGAACCCTCGGCCGAGAAGTATCCTTTGCGGTCGACCAAATAGGCCTGCGATGGTGTGTATAGTATATTATAGCCGCCATAGGTCACCTCTCCGCCCAACTTCACGCCCAATCCCGTGTAGTAAAATCCTACATTGCTAATAAAACCCTCGTCGAAATCATAACCTGCTGCCGCAAAACCCTCGCAACTCGAGAGCAGGTTTTGCGATACCAACGTAACACCCAATGTCGCGTCGAGGAACTGCTCGCTCGAGATGCTCAATGGGTTAAATACGATTGGTGCCCAGCTATGTATATCTATCAGATTTGCCCCCTTGTGGTAGCGTCGGCTCTTGTGTTCATGGTGCGACTCCACGCTGTCAGTTTGGGAGTACTCCACCGTGTCGAGATTCACCACATCCCATTTTGGTTGTGGTGGGTTGACAACGTTCTGGGGTAGTTTGCTGCGCTCCACCTCGCCCTGCGTCGTCTCCTCGCTTTGGCGTGCTAGGTGGTAGCCATACTTGTCATACGTCGTGCCAAATATATATCCGTCACCCGAAGCCGAAGGGTCAAACGATCCATAGGTCGATTGGCTCAATCTCACCTCTCGTCCGCTCGCTATATCCCACACATGCAGCTCATCATATCCCGACTCGATCGATCCGAAGTAGAGTTTGCCCGATGCCGCACGTAGGTCACTCAGCGTCGTGTAAGCCCCTTCGCACAGCTGTCGATAGGACTCTCCGCTGCGCGCTCCTAGCCACATGCCAGAGTCGTCGGTGGCTATGAAGTACAGCTCCTCTGTGGCATCGTCCCATGCCAATCCATGCAGCTCCGTAGGTTGAGGCATCACAACTCGCGAGATCTCCTCAAAGTCGTTGGCGCGTGTTGCATTTTTGCGCACGTTAAGTTTGACCTCGACAATCGAGTACTGCCCCTTGATGTCATACTCCACGTAGGCCAACCGATCCCTCGACTCTCCGATAGCCGTGGGGTAGAGCACCGACTCCAACCCTCGGATCGAGCGCTGCTTTCCGCTCTCTAAATCCATATAACAGAGTCGCGATGTAACCCTCTGCGAGTAGAGCGATGAGTAACGATATTCGCTCCACCATATGCGGCCGCCACCCTCTGTGGGGCGTGTCGAGACCGTCCCCGTATATCTGATCTTCTGCTCACTGCCATCCTCCGTGTCGACACGCACGAAGCGTGACGGGCGAGCATAATCACTCTTGAGAGCCACCACGGCATCGCCCCCTTCGACCGCTATTGGGTGGGAGTATGTGGTGTAATTCGAGCTGTCGATTGGCGTAATAATCTCCATCGAGTTGTTGCGCACAGGGAGTGCCTCCCAAAACGAATTCAACTCCTCGAAGGTGTTGACAAAGATCTGCGACATATCGGTGTCGTAGTACTTCTTGAGAGCAAACTTCGATGTTAATATCGTATAGGGGCGGCGAACAGCGAAGTCCACCACGTCGTTCCATATATTTTTGTCGTAGTGTCGATAGGTGTAGCTTGCAACCTGATACCCAAAGTGATAGTGGTCGGGAGTATTGGCCAAATAGGAGCCGCAGATCCAACGATCGAAGTTGCGACGCTCCAATATCTCGCGACCAATTGCGCGATACTCCATCGTGAAACTAGGCTGCACTCCGCGTCCAAACGACGACATCTGAGTCTCGCACATCACAGCATCCCCCTCAATAATATAGATCGGCAGAAGAGCCAACCCGACGGCTGCCCCCTGATCTCCCAACAGATACTTCAACCACTTGATAACTCCTTGGCTCAGGTTGTTGTACTGCACAGCATGGCGATACTCGTGTGCCACGAGCTGCTTCATCCACAACATCGAGTAGCTATCTATCGCAGGTGTGTTGAGAATCTCGATCCTCTTGGGCATCCACATAACCATACCATTAGAGGAGATATTCTCGGGGTGCAACACAAATGGTATTTTGAGCGCAGGGTATTTGAACCCATAATCAATCGAACCCTTTGCCGCGTCGATATAGTGCAGCGTGCGACGCGCCACCTCTTCCACCGTGTCGGGATAGATCAGCTCCACCTCGTCGGTTTTGATCCGATCCCATCTCAACGATGCAGGATCCGCACCCCACGAGTAGTATTGCGCCGATGCCGACACCACTGCCGCCACTGTCGCCACTGCTGCTGCGCACCATTTGCCTATTGCGTGAGAAGAGATCATCCGCCAGCCTTTTTACACTTATAACCAGCCTTTACCAACAAATCTACCACCTTGTCGCGATGCTCTCCTTGGATAATAATCTCGCCATCTTTGGCCGCACCGCCCACTCCGCACTTATTCTTGAGCATGCGTGCCAACTCCTTGAGGTCGGACTCCGTGCCTACAAAGCCACACACCAACGTTGCCACCTTGCCACCTCGCTGTTTGCGGTCGATCCACACTCGTAGATTCTGCTGCGAGGCAGGGAGCGTCTGCTCGTCGTCGCTGCTCTGTTGGTCGTACTCAAAGTCGGGATTGGTCGAGTAGACCATCCCTAGGCGTGATTTCCAATCGTTTGTTGACATGATTCGTGTTATTTATAATTTGCAAATTTAAAAAATATTCTTATTTTTGTAGCTATACATAAATATTTTTTTACAATGAAACGCACATTACTCCATCGTCTCAAGGGACGTTACGGCAATAATCGCTCTCTGAAGCGTCGTGTGGAGCTGCCACAAGCCCTTCCTGTTGACGATCAGCAGCGTCTAATTCACATCTATGTCGAGGGTTACGAGGATGTGGCCTTTTGGCGTGGGATCTTCGACCACTTTGTAAACCCATACATGCGTTTCGAGATCTCGGTGCCCACGCGTCGCGATCTGCCCAAGGGTAAAAAGATCTTGTTGGGGATGATCCCTCACTCGTCGCCCGATCTGCTGTTGTGCGTAGACTCCGATTTCGACCATCTATTTCACAACTCAACCGAGCAGTCGCGTCAGCTCAACAGTGCCGAATTCATGTTTCACACCTATACCTACGCCACCGAGAACTATCTCTGCTATGCGCCATCGCTCCACAAGGTGTGTGTGAAGGCGACCAAAAACGACACCTGCATCTTCGACTTCGAGGAGTTTATGGAGGGGTATTCGCGTGCGATATATCCCGCCTTTTTGTGGTATGCCTACTCGGCTCAGTTGAGTAGTGAGGGGGTCTTTTTGTTGTCCGATTTCCGTGCTACGGTTCGTCTGGGTTATGTCGATTTGGAGGATAGCGGTCTGAAGAGTGTCGAGTGGGTGGCGCGCAATGTCGAGCGTCGTGTGGCGCACCTAACCAATCAGCACCCCGAGATGCGAGATCAGTTGGAGGAGTTCCGCATGGTGGTTGAGCGTCGTGGAGTGACGGCCGACAATTGCTACCTCTATATGCATGGCCACACACTGATGGATAGCGTGGTGTTGGTGGTGTTGAATGGCGTTTGCGAGAAGCTGCGACAGCTCGCCTTGGCGCGTATCATAGACTCCTCAAAAGAGGGTACGGCTCTCAAAAACGAGATTAGCAACTACAACAATACCCAGCGTTCGATAAAGGATGTGTTGCTTGACAACGAAAATTATATCTACTGTCCGCTCTACGAACTTCTGCATGACGATATATCGCGCTATATGACGCGTTGTCTGTGGGATATGAAGGATCGTGGTGAGATCACCGCTCAACAGGTCGAAGCGGTGATAAAAGAGTGGTAGCACTCTATTTGCCCTGTATGGCGCGCATGATAATGTTCGTTGCGCCACATTTGTTTTTGGTATACTCGCCAGCCTTGAGACTCGCTTTGGTGTAGATCTCTTTGTCGTTGCGTAGTGGCTCGAACCATCTAGCCAACTCCTCACCATTGGCCACCGAAGCGCTAGCTCCCAACGATACCATATCCACCGCCTCCTTGAATCTCTCGTAGTTGGGGCCAAAGGCCGTGGGGAGCGAGAATGTCGCCGCCTCCAACGTATTATGAATTCCTACACCAAATCCACCTCCAATATATGCCCACTTAGCATATTGATACAACGACGAAAGGATGCCGATCGTGTCGAGGAGCATCACCGTCGCCCCCTCCATCTGCAGCGAATCACTCTCTTTGTTGATGGTAGAGTATTTTACATATGAAATGTTGGACTCCGTAAGTAGATCTTCGATAACAGATACGTGCGCTTTGTCGATCTCGTGTGGCGCTATAACCCACTTCAAATCTTGATTTTGCTTGATCAATGGCACTAGGATCTCCTCGTCGTCGATCCACGTAGAGCCTGCGGCAAACATCTCCTTCTCGCCCCTAAACTCCTCAATTATTGGTAGCGATTGGGCATTGTGAGCGATCTCCATCACACGGTCGAAACGTGTATCGCCTGCCACCAATACGTTGTCAAATCCGATGGTTGCCAACAACTCCTTTGAGCCATTGTCCTGCACAAATATCGTCTCGTAGCTCTCCAACGCACGTCGCCACATCACTCCCCACCACTTGAAAAATACCGACTCCTTGCGGAAAATTGCCGATACGATATAGCTTCTGATTTTACGACGACGAAGCGTAGCCAATAGATTAAACCAATACTCATACTTGACAAATATGGCGATCTCGGGGTGCGCAATGTCCAAAAATTTGCGTGCATTCCACGGAGTGTCTATCGGCAGATAGAAGATATAATCCGCCCCCTCGTAATTTTTGCGTATCTCATAACCCGACGGAGAGAAGAATGTTAACAAGATCTTGTACTCTGGGGACTCGGCTCTAAACTTCTCGATGATTGGTCGCCCCTGCTCAAATTCGCCAAGCGAAGCGGCATGTATCCATACAATACGGTCAGATGGAGATATGCTCTCTCTCATCCGCTGGAAAATCCTCTTTCGTCCGTTGCACCAAAGTTTTGCCTTAGAGACTCTCGATGATGCGATTTTGATGAGTAGAGCGTATACTATTATACCTATATTATATAAAAACATATTTGCCTTTTAACAATTCGCCTGCAAAGTTAATATTTTTGTGCTAATGTGCCAAACATTTACCAGCGAAATTCTATAACATGTTCTATATGCCTTAGCGTCATCGACCCATCTTCGCCCATTTCGACGGCCAGCAGATCAAATTGCATCTCTTGTCGTATGTTGTGCTGTGCAATGTAGAGGCGTGCCGCCTTGACCATCGAGTCGCACTTCTGTTTGGTCATCGCCTCCTGGGGGGTGGTGAACCCCTCGGCACGTCGAGTCTTGACCTCGACAAAGTGGAGTACGCCCCAACGCTCGGCCACGATGTCTAGCTCGTAGTGCCCCGAGCGCCAGTTGAGCGCATGGATCAAAAAGCCATTGCCGCGAAGCCACTTCGTCGCCTCGCGTTCGCCCTTCGCTCCGATCTGTGCCGTGAGGGTTGGCATTAGATGATTCTCTTTATGGTATTGGCCTTCTCCATCATCGACTTTAGGATGGTGGCATCATCGCTCTCGATCGCCTTGCGCATCACCTGTAGCTGGTGGATATGTTCGCGCAATACGTCGAGCACGTTGTATTTGTTGCGCATGAGGATCGGAATCCATGTCGAGGCCGAACTCTTGGCCAATCGAACCGTAGACTCGAAACCACCACCCGCGAGGGCAAATATGTGTTGATCCTCCCTCTCCTTCTCGAGCACCGTGAGAGCCAACGCAAACGATGTGATATGTGAGATGTGCGAGATGTAGGCTACGTGCAGATCGTGCTCCTCGGCATTCATATATATAATAGGCATATCTATGGTGGTGTAGATCTGCTCTACCAACTCGGCCGCCTGTGCATCGCTGCGCTCGCGTTCGCAGATGACCACCGTGCGACCAGCAAATGCATTTTGTTGTGCCGCCTCGGGTCCGCTATTCTCGGTTCCCCACATAGGGTGGGTGGCTACGAATCGACTGCGATTGGCGTGCATCGAGATCACCTCGCATAACTCCTCCTTTATCGAACCCATGTCGATTACCGTCTGGTGAGCCTCTACACGGTTGAGGATCTTGATGGCGAGGGTAGGTGTGATGTCAACGGGTGTGGCCAATACGATAAGGTCGGCCTGCTGCAACCCTTCGTCGATTGTTGTCGATGAGTCGACTAGTCCCAGTTCGATTGCTCGCTGCATATTTTCGTTAGATGCGTCGTAACCTAGTATGTTATTCGATAAATTATGCTTGCGCAGCGCGAGTGCAAACGATCCACCGATAAGTCCTATACCAATAATAAATGTAGTCATAGTTGTCTGTTTTTGAAGTTATTTTGTTTATGTCGCTGATTATCAGTTGATTGCTGTTTGTGTTATGAAATTAGCAGATAAAAAAGTGTTAATTTGAGTCAAAAGTAATAAAAAAGTACTATATTTGTCACCAGTTATGATTTAAAAATCACAATATTTTTTTACAATTAAAAATTAAAGTTATGTCAGAAATTCAGTCAAAAGTAACAGAGATCATCGTAGACAAATTGGGAGTTAAAGAGTCTGCAGTAGTAGCTGAGGCTAGCTTCACAAACCACCTAGGCGCAGATTCACTTGACACAGTTGAGTTGATCATGGAGTTCGAGACGGCATTTGATATTCAGATTCCAGACGAGGACGCAGAGAAGATCACAACAGTTGGTGAGGCAGTATCTTACATCGAGTCTCACAAGTAGTCAAAGGCTATTGTTGTAACAAATTTTATAAGTTGAATTAAGTCTCAAATTTTTATGTCACAGAGGAGAGTTGTCGTAACGGGTATTGGAACCATCAATGCGCTTGGACACAATATAGAGGAGTATTTCTCAAATTTGGAAAAGGGAGTTAGTGGTTGTGCTCCGATAACACGCTTCGAATGCGAGAAGTTTAAGACTAGATTTGCTTGTGAAATCAAGGACTATGACAGTGCTAACTACTTCGATCGCAAGGAGGTACGCAAGTACGATCAATATACTCAGTACGGTCTAATCGCAGCCGCTCAAGCAGTTGAAGATGCTGGATTGGAGAGTGGTGAGTTGGATAAGGAGCGTATAGGCGTTATCTGGAGTTCGGGTATCGGCGGTCTTAAGACCTTTTTTGATGAATGTTTGGGTTATGCCGAGGGTGGTAACACCCCTCGGTTTAGTCCATTCTTTATTCCACGCATGATTGCAGATATAGCTGCTGGTTATATCTCGATTAAGTATGGCTTTATGGGGCCAAACTACTGTACAGTATCGGCTTGTGCATCATCCAACCATGGTATGATCGCAGCTCTCGACACTATCCGTTTGGGTAAGGCTGATATTATGGTAACGGGAGGTTCCGAGGCTGCGGTTAATGAGCCAGCAGTCGGCGGTTTCAACTCTATGCAGGCGCTCTCTACTCGCAACGATGATCCATCTACGGCATCGCGTCCATTCGACGTTGATCGCGATGGTTTTGTTATTGGCGAGGGTGCAGGTGCTTTGATCTTTGAGGAGTATGAGCACGCCAAAGCACGTGGTGCGAAGATCTATTGTGAGGTTCTTGGAGGCGGCAGTTCGGCTGATGCTTACCACTTTACAGCTCCGCACCCCGAAGGATTGGGCGCAATTAAGTCGATGCGTGATGCATTGAAGGATGCTAATATTGCCCCAGAAGATGTAGATTATATCAATGTTCATGGAACCTCGACACCACTCGGAGACGTTGCTGAGTTGAAGGCGGTGCAGGGTCTTTTTGGTGAGCATGCTTATAATCTAAATATTTCATCTACCAAGTCAATGGTAGGACACTTGCTAGGCGCAGCGGCAGCTGTCGAGGCTCTAGCGTGTGTAAAAGCTATTACTAGTGGTGTTATCCCTCCGACGATCAACTGTTCGAACCTCGATCCACAGATCGATCCGAAGTTGAATTTGACGTTGGATAAGGCTCAGAAGCGAGATGTGAAGTGTGCGTTGAGCAACACATTTGGTTTCGGTGGTCATAATGCTACTATTATTTTCCGTAAGATCTAAATTTCCCATATAAATTCGGGCCTATGTTTAATAAATTACTAGGAGCCTGGAGACGACGTTTTAGTCGAGATAGGGAGTATTATACTATTTTTTACGATATGTTTGGCTTCACGCCTTACAATATCGACCTCTACAAGCTGGCTTTGATTCACAAGTCAGCTTCTTTTGAGTTAGAGGATGGTACTCATATCAATAATGAGCGTCTGGAGTATCTGGGCGACGCGGTGATCGAGGCGATCACCTCCGACTATCTATACATCGAGTTTCCGACTCAGGACGAAGGTTTTTTGACCAAGATGCGATCGAAGATTGTCTCTCGACAGTCGTTGAATGCGCTTTCGAAGTCGATTGGTTTGCATAAGCACTTGATCGTGAGTGCCTCTAATGGATCGATGCAGAAGAATGTCGATGGCGATGCCTTCGAGGCACTGATCGGTGCTATCTATTTGGATATGGGGTATGAGTTCGCCAATCGTCTGTTGATCAATAAGTTGTATGCGCAGTATTTGAATATGCATCGATTGGTTGAGAGCGAGACCGATTATAAGAGTCGTCTGATTGAGTGGGCGCAGAAGGAGCATCATGCGATCGTTTTCGAGACGCAGAAGGATGTGACATCGAAGGTTAATGCTCCGATGTTCCATTCGGTGGTCAAGATTGATGGTCTGGCTGTTGGCCATGGCATCGGTTCGTCGAAGAAGGAGGCGGAGCAGATGGCGGCACAATCGATGTCGTATGATGCCTTTTCGAACGAGGTGAGCGACGAGTTGCTTGATCGTATTGATAGTTATGAGCAGCAGGTTCGCGAAGTGGATCAATAAGAAGTGGACCAATAAGAAGTGTATCAATAAAATTGGATGATATGTCTCGCCTACAAGATAAATTGATGGTTCGCGGAGTGGCGGTGTTGAGCGATAGTGAGTTGCTGGCGCTGTTGCTGGACGATATTGCTGATTGCGAGATGGTTGCCGAGCGGTTATTGACCATGGGCGATGGGTCGTTGGTGCGTTTGGCCTCGATGGATATTGCGAGATTGCGCATGACGGAGGGGGTTGGATTGCGACGTGCACAACGATTGGTGTTGGCTGCCGAGTGGGGGCGCAGGTGTAGTGTGGCCGAGGGTGAGGTGGTTGTCGAGATTCAGAGTAGTAGCGATGTGTTGTCGCTTGTGGGGGAGCGTATGCGTTCGTTGGATCACGAGGAGTTTTGGGTGTTGTATCTAAGTTCGCAGAATCGAGTTCTGGAGCAGCAGTGTATTGCTCGCGGAGGCGTTTTATCGGCAGTTGTCGATCCTCGATTGATTGTGAAGCGAGCCTTGGAGTTGCTCTCAACACGCATAGTGGTGGTTCATAATCACCCTTCGGGCGGTGTCGAGCCGAGTGCCGATGATATAGAGGCGACGCGTCGTCTGCAGAGTGCAGCGTCGTTGTTTAATATAGATATATTAGATCACGTGATCATCTCGTCAGATGGCTCGGAGTTTAGTTTCCTCAGCTCCAGTCTGCTGTAGGATTTATGATTAATGAAGCAATAACGCCCATCATGTAATATTCATGATGGGCGTTATCTCTACTATATGCTCTGTTGACACTCGTTTTTCTACAATCCGAAAGCCTCCTTTAGTTGATTAACCTCATCGAGTCGCTCCCAACCAAAGAACTCTATCTCGCGCTGTTGTGCAACGCCATCGACACATACTGTCTCGCTCTTGGTGTAGGGGCGATGTCCGAAGTGTCCATAGGCTGCCGTAGCCTCGAAGATAGGGTTGCGTAGACCATAACGCTTCACGATAGCCGCTGGACGTAGGTCGAATAGCTGTTCGATCTTCTGGGCAATCTCTCCCTCGCTGATCGACAACTTGTTGCTGCCATAGGTCGATACATAGACCGATAGCGGCTGAGCGATGCCAATGGCGTAGCTCAACTGTACCAACACCTCGTCGGCGATCCCTGCCGCCACCATATTCTTTGCAATGTGGCGCGCTGCATAGGCTGCCGAGCGATCCACCTTCGACGAATCTTTGCCCGAGAATGCACCTCCACCATGAGCACCACGTCCGCCATAGGTGTCGACAATGATCTTACGTCCGGTAAGTCCCGTGTCGCCATGAGGGCCACCGATCACAAATTTGCCTGTTGGATTGACATGCAAGATGTAGTCATCGTTGATGAGCGTCGACAACTTGTCGCCAGCGCGCTCTAGTCGAGCCTTGACGCGAGGGATCAATATCTCCTTAACGTCATCATATATCTTCTGCTGCATCGCCTTCTCGGCCTGTTTCTCGCTCAACTCGCCAGATGGAAGTATAAACTCGTCGTGCTGAGTCGAGACAACAATTGTGTGTATGCGCTGTGGTTTGCGATCGTCACCATACTCGATCGTCACCTGACTCTTAGAGTCGGGACGCAAGTATGTCATCACCTCGCCCTCGCGACGGATCACGGCCAACTCCTTGAGGATTACGTGTGATAGCGTAAGCGTAGCGGGCATATACTCCAGTGTCTCGGATGTCGCATAACCAAACATAATCCCCTGATCTCCAGCTCCTTGATTCTCCTCCTCCTCGCGAACGACACCTTGGTTGATGTCGGCCGACTGCTCGTGTATTGCCGATAGCACACCGCATGAGTTGCCATCGAATTGATACTCGCTACGGTTGTAGCCAATTTGGTTGATTACGCGTCGCGTAACGCTCTGCACGTCGACATAGGCCTCGGAGCGCACCTCGCCCGATACCACCACCAAACCTGTTGTACATAGAGTTTCGCAAGCTACCTTTGATTGTGCATCGTGGCGCAAAAATTCATCGAGAATGGCATCGGAGATCTGATCCGCTACCTTGTCTGGATGTCCCTCTGAGACAGACTCAGATGTAAATAAAAATCCCATAAGATACTATAAATATAAAATTAAATTACAATAATTATGGATACGAAAGCTGATTGCGCACAACGTCGACACTCGACGCTCTATCCCCACGTGGGGCATAAAAAGAGGCTGGTTTAACGATTTTTTATAGTGGTTGCAATAGTCAATCTCTCCACATTTCTAACGCTCCCTACAGAAGCGATAGTGCAAATATATGATTTATTTTTTTAATTTCAGCTAAATTTGTGAAATAGTTGATAAAAGGTGAAAAATGTGGTGAAATTTGGTATAAAATTTATATCTTTGTCTGGTTTGAAAGAGCTGATATTGGAGTGTAAAATGTAATAAACAATTATAATTAATGAGTTTTCTATCTAGTTTAATTAAGATGGCTTTTGGTTCGAAAGCCGATAAGGATCGCAAAGAGATCGAACCATATATCGCGAAGATCAAGAGTATATATCCGCAGATCGAGGCGTTGAGCAATGACGAATTGCGTGGGAGAAGTGCTGCGCTAAAGGCTCAAATCGCTGATTATGTGGCTGCAGAGCAGAACCGTATTGTTGAGTTGAAGGGTGAGTTGGAGTCTTTGGATATCTCTCTAGACCAAAAGGAGAGGGTCTCGAAGGAGATCGAGACGCTCAAGAAACGCGTCGACGAGAAGATCGAGGAGGTGTTGGATCAGATCCTGCCCGAGGCATTTGCAATTATGAAAGATACTGCGCGTCGATTTACTCAGAGCGATGTTGTGGAGGTTGTGGCCAACGCGTTTGACCGTGATTTGGCTGCTGAGCGTGATTTTGTCTCGATCGAGGGTGATAAGGCAATCTATCAGACTCATTGGGTCGCTGGAGGTAATGATCTAAAGTGGGAGATGGTTCACTACGATGTGCAGTTGTTTGGTGGCGTTGTGCTACACAAGGGTAAGATCTCGGAGATGGCTACGGGAGAGGGTAAGACGCTGATGGCGACGCTTCCAGTCTTTTTGAATGCTTTGGCTGGTCAGGGAGTGCATTTGGTGACGGTCAACGACTATTTGGCTCGTCGTGACTCGGAGTGGATGGGGCCAATCTATCAGTTCCATGGTCTATCGGTCGACTGTATCGATAAGCACCAGCCCAATTCGGATGCTCGTCGCAAGGCCTATATGGCGGATATTACCTTTGGAACGAATAATGAGTATGGTTTCGACTACTTGCGCGATAATATGGCTAGTGCGCCCAAGGATTTGGTGCAGCGCAAACACCACTTTGCAATTGTCGATGAGGTCGATTCTGTATTGATCGACGATGCACGTACACCGTTGATTATCTCGGGTCCCGTGCCTCGAGGTGACGATCAGATGTTTGAGCAGTATCGCCCAGCTATTGAGCAGTTGTATAGTATGCAGAAGAGTTTGGTGACCTCGCTATTGGCCGAGGCGCGTACGATGTTGAGCGCTGGTGAGAGCGATGGGGGTGGTGTGAAGCTATATCGTGCCCACAAGGGTCTGCCGAAGTATAAGCCGACGATCAAATATCTCTCGGAGACGGGTATCAAGACCCAGATGCAAAAGACCGAGAATATCTATATGCAGGATAATAATAGCCGCATGAGTGAGATCACCGACGATCTATACTTCGTGATCGAGGAGAAGCAGAACTCGATTGAGCTTACGGATAAGGGTCACGAGATGTTGTCGTCGTACTTCAAGGAGGATGGTTTCTTTGTCTTGCCCGATGTGGGTCAGGAGATTGCTGAGTTGGAGAAGGCAGACATTACGGCCGAGGAGCGTGCCGAGCGCAAGGATGAGTTAGTTAAGGATTATGCGATCAAGGCGGAGCGAGTTCATACGGTCAATCAGTTGTTGAAGGCCTACTCGATGTTCGAAAAGGATGTGGAGTATGTGGTGATGGACAATAAAGTGAAGATTGTCGACGAGCAGACGGGACGTATCCTCGATGGTCGTCGCTATTCGGATGGCCTGCATCAGGCTATCGAGGCCAAGGAGCGCGTGAAGGTAGAGGCTGCTACTCAGACCTTTGCGACGGTTACGTTGCAGAATTACTTCCGTATGTATCACAAGTTGGGTGGTATGACAGGTACGGCCGAGACCGAGGCTTCGGAGTTCTGGAGCATCTACGAGTTGGATGTTGTGGTTATTCCAACGAATCGTCCGATTCAGCGAGATGATCGTGAGGATTTGATCTATAAGACCAAGCGCGAGAAGTATAATGCGGTGATTGCCGAGATCGAGAAGTTGGTGGCCGAGGGTCGTCCAGTGTTGGTTGGTACCACGTCGGTCGAGATCTCGGAGTTGTTGGGGCGTATGTTGACCCAGCGCAAAATTCCGCACAATGTCTTGAATGCTAAGCAGCATCAGGCCGAGGCTCAGATTGTGGCCGAGGCGGGACAGTTGGGTCAGGTGACTATCGCTACGAATATGGCTGGTCGTGGAACCGATATTAAACTCTCGGCCGAGGTTAAGGCTGTGGGTGGTTTGGCGATTATTGGTACGGAGCGTCACGATAGCCGTCGCGTCGATCGTCAGTTGCGTGGTCGTGCAGGTCGTCAAGGCGATCCAGGATCGTCGCAGTTCTTCGTCTCGTTGGAGGATAATTTGATGCGTCTGTTTGGTTCGGAGCGTATCGCTTCGGTGATGGATAAGATGGGGCTAGAAGAGGGTGAGGTGATCCAGTCGGGTATGATGTCTAGCACTATTGAGCGTGCTCAGAAGAAGGTGGAGGAGAATAACTTCGGTATGCGTAAGAGGTTGTTGGAGTATGATGATGTGATGAATTCGCAGCGCGAGGTGATCTACACACGTCGTCGTCATGCACTCTATGGCGAGCGTATTGACATAGACCTAAATAATATTATCTGCGACTATGCCGAGGCATTTATAGAGCAGAATGAGGGTGCGGATTATGAGTATCTGAAGATGGAGTTGATCCGCGAGATTGCGGTTGACTTCACGATGGATGAGGCGAACTATAAGAGATCTTCGCCTCGCGAGGTGATAGATCATATTGTGGGCGATGTCAAGGCTCACATGGATCGTCGTTCGGATATGATTGCCGAGACGGTTCGTCCAGTGATGATGAATGTATATGAGGATCGCAAGGATATGATGGACTCTGATATGTTGTTCCCAATTACCGATGGTCGTTTGGGCTTCAATGTGCCAGTCAATTTGCAGCGTTGCAAGGATAGTGGCGAGAGCGAGATCGCACGTTCATTTTCGAAGGTGGTTATGTTTACCTCGATCGACGATGCATGGCGTGAGCATCTGCGCGAGATGGATGATCTGCGCCAGAGTGTTCAGAATGCTACTTATGAGCAGAAAGATCCACTGTTGATCTATAAGTTTGAGTCATTTGAGTTGTTCTCAAAGATGTTGACTCGTATCAACCGCGAGGTGTTGTCGATCGTCAATCGTGCCTATATTCCAATTCGAGATCGTCGTGCCGAGGAGCAGCCCAAACCTGTAGCGGAGCGTCCAAAGGTGGATGTTGCGAAGTTGCAGGCGACGCGCAATGCTCAGGCGGCTCAGGCGGCTGGTGCGGCGGATCGCAGCCGAACATCGCCTGTGGTGTCGGAGAAGAGGGTTGGTCGCAATGATCCATGTCCATGTGGCAGTGGCAAGAAGTATAAGCAGTGTCACGGTAAATAGTTGTCGAGCAAGATGGGTTACAACGAGGAGAAGCAGCGTCAGCTAGATCTGCGCTATCTGCGCATGGCACAGATATGGGCTGAGAATTCATATTGTGTGCGTCGTCAGGTTGGAGCGTTGATCGTCAAGGATAAGATGATAATCTCGGATGGTTATAATGGTACGCCGTCGGGTTTCGAGAATGTGTGTGAGGATGATACGACGGGCAGGACCAAACCATATGTGTTGCATGCCGAGGCAAACGCAATTACGAAGGTGGCCAAGAGTGCCAATAACTGCGAGGGGGCGACGTTGTATATCACCACTTCGCCATGTATCGAGTGTGCAAAGTTGATTATTCAGGCTGGTATTCGTCGAGTTGTATACTACGACCCTTATAGTTCGGCCGATGGACTCCATCTGCTAGAGCGAGTGGGTATCGAGTGTGTGCAGCGCGAGCTGTAGTGTCCGATGATATAATGTCGAGGGGAGCGTGTTATCGTAACATGCTCCCCTCGTTGCTCTCTAGAAAAACTTGCGGATGAATCGTGCGAGATACTCCATGACAAATGTATAGCCCTCTTGGATCGTCCGTGCGATATATGCAATCTGTGCAATTTCGTTTTGGATCTGGTGCAGACGTGGTCGCAGCGACCCTAAATAAAGCGTGATTGCCACGAGAGAAAAGCCTCCGCCCAATATGGCGAGCGCTATGAGCAACGATCCTACAAGGTCGGCCAATATCAGCGTGGCCAACATCATCAACATGGTAGCACCAATTACGGTGCTACCAATGAAGATGATTAAGATGCCAAATAGACGATTTTGATGCGATGTATGGTTGGTCGGTTGATTTTGGCTACACATCCTCCGCTACATCTGCTCTTCGACCATCGGCATCTCGCTCTTCGAGTCGGTGTTGCATTTGCATGCCCCCTCCATCATCATCGAGGTGCAACCTTCGATCTGCTTTTTGATCATGTCGAGCTGCTCGGCAATCTTTTTGTGAGCTGCTTTGCGCATATCAGCTCCCGTTTTAGGGGCTACACACATCGTAAGAGCCGATCCGAGCACTGCTCCGCCGACCACTGATCCTAGGATTACAAGAGTCTTTTTCATACTATTTATACAATTTTAGTTATTAATATTCACAACGAGGAGTTGCAAATACCGCACCAAAAAAAAGACGACCAGCACAAGCTAGTCGTCTATCATAATTGTAAAGTATGAGCTTACGCTCAACTCTTACCAGTTCAAAATCTTTGTGAAGTCATACTCCTCAGGGTTTGATACATAAGCCTTTGCAGCCTCGTAATCAGCCTCGCCCAAGTAGCACATGATGTTGTTGATCACATTCTTCACCTTGTCAGAACTCATATCTACCAAGCGTGGTGGGATCTTGCCACTCTCGGGATCCTGCAAGTCGCTCAAGTAGAGAGGTGCAACATTACCCTTTGTGTCAACATATACCATACAACCTGTCTTACCCTCGCTAAATAGCTGATATACACCCATTCCAAGCTCTGAGCAATATGTCAAGTCGAATGCGATAGGGGTCTGGCAACGAACCTCATATCCAATCTCTACTGGACGGCTCTTCACCTTCAAACCGATCTCGTTAAGCTTGTTTTCCAACATCTCGTTGAAGATGTGTGCCTTCGACACCTTTCCAAGCTCTGGATGTCCGTGGTCATCATACGAGAAGTTGATACCGCTCTTCTTGATCTCCTCATCAGATAGCTCGTGGAATACACCCTCCGAGATCATCGCAACACCATAATCCATTCCGATCAACTTGCGCTTGATGATTGACGATACAACCAAGTTTACGATCTTATCAACTGTGATCTCTGTCTTGTTGAACATCTCTGGGATAACAGTCATAGGGTAGTGGCAAGCCTCGCCAATTCCAAATGCAAGGTGTCCTGCCGAACGACCCATAGCCGCTACGACAAACCAGTTGCCGCTAGTCTTAGCATCGCAGTAAACCGTAGTTCCGATCACCGAACCGCTAGCCTTTGCCGACTCATAACCAAATGTTGGTGTTCCGTCTGGCAATGGAAGGTCGTTGTCGATAGTCTTTGGGACGTGGATATTTGCAATTGGATACTTCTTGTCAGCCAAGAACTTTGCGATACGGTTCGCTGTCGATGCAGTATCGTCACCACCTACCGTTACCAACAGCTTGATGTTGTTCTTCGTGAAGAAATCAAGGTTGAAGTTATTCTCGAAATCCGAATCTTTTGGCTTGAAACGGCTCATCTGAAGATATGATCCACCACGGTTGAAGATATCGTCAGCCAATGGGAATGAGATCTCCTCAAACTTTGGAGATGGGTTGAATAGTCCAGAGTAACCAGCGTGAAGGCCGATTACGGTATAGCCTTGGTTAAGGAATGTCTTAGCGACACTTCCAACTACGGTGTTCATTCCTGGAGCTGGGCCGCCACCAGTAAGGATTGCAATTGCGTCTTTCATGATTTGTTATTTAAAATAAAAGTTTAAAATTGTATTTTGATTAATCTAAATAGCCAGCTTTAGCAGCCGCCAACAACTCCCCAAAGGTATAGTTTTTTTTGCAAACGGCAAACTCTTTTTTCAAATTTTTCTAAAATGAAAGTACCCAAAACAACCGAAGTTGCTTTGGGTACTAACAGAAAATTGTGCAAATTGCGTGGTGTCTCTACTCTTTCGAGTTATTACATGATCACCTTTACGTTTACTGCCTGCTCGCCCTTGTTACCAGTCGTTAGGTCAAACTCCACCTTTTGCTTTTCAACGAGAGACTTGAAACCCTCTGATTCGATGCCTGAGAAGTGTACAAAGTACTCACTTCCATCCTCGCTTGCGATAAATCCGTAGCCCTTCTTGCTATCGAACCATTTTACTGAACCTGTCATAAAAAAAATGTTAATTGTTAATCTGTTCGGCAAAGTAACGCAAAAAAAATGGCACTTCCAAATAAATTTATTAATAAATGATTAAACTTGTCAACAAATCTTCTATTTGTGTCATTTCCTGCACTCCTAAAGGGCTTTATTCCTCTATCTCTTATTGTTAATAGCCACCTGAACCGACAGCAAAATTCCCAATGCAATACTCAACAATGCTGCGAACAATACCTGCGAAGTTGCAGGGAGCATAAAGGTGATCGTGTGGGCAGGGATCCAAAATAGTGGTATGGTGCGTTTGATAACAAAATTCCATTGAGTCTCCCAATCAAACGTCCTAAATATGCGTCGCATGCCGATAGGACTCCACAGCGAGCTGATCGAACCCTTGTGCTCAACGATATGAATGTCGGTAATCTTGTGAAGCGTCATAAAGACTGGGCCATAGGCCGTATTCATCATCACCGAGATGGCGAATGCCCCCAACAACTTCTCGGGGCTAAATCCACCGCGCATAGCCTCGACAACACCCTCAACGCCCAACGACTCAACCATCGCGGGTGCTCCCATCGCAAAGGTCTTCATCGCAATGGCGATCCATACACCGTAGAATCCCCAAACCACCGCGCGAGTTATCATTCCAAAGTTCTCGGGTTTGTAGACTCCCGTGCGAATACGCAATACCAACATCTCACCCAACGTCGCAAGAATAGCAAATTTGGCATAAGCCAAACAGTAGGGGTGTGCTACGTTCAACTCCTTGTAGATCTCATAAGGTGTCGCACTCGTCACAAACGGCAGTACAAACAGCGCAATAACTGCGGCAAAAATAAGGTCTTGTTTTTTCATCTTTTTATTTGGTTTTAAATAGTTGTAAATCTGCAATAAACTCATCGGCTTTTCGATACTCTGCACGATCCAATAACGATGTGACAACAAATATCACAAGGGCGATGCCCACCCCCACGATCGCCTGTTTGGCCGATGCTATATCCCACGCCACGGGGAGCGGTGCTCCTAGTGCTACGGCCATATTGTAGCTCGAAAATATAACGCCAAAGATCATCGTGTACAAAGCGGCTCGCGATGTCGCACGCCTCCAAATAAGTCCTGCTATCAATGGTACAAAGGCTCCCGTTGCGATAAAGTCTGCACCGACCCACGAGATCACCAACACCGAACGGATGTTGATACCTATATATAATGCGATCATCGCAATCACCATCGTGCTCAATCGACCAACACGCACATCGTTGCGAGGCTCCGACCGAGGGTTGATATATCTCTTGTAAATATCAACCGTGAGAGACATCGCCCCCGTGTTGAACATCGAATCCATCGTTGACATAATGGCCGAACACAACCCCACAAAGAGCAGACCACTCAACACGGGTGAGTCGAGCGAGAGCAACATCGACGACACAACACCCCCTTCGGGCACCTCGTCGTAGCTCACATACGATAACATGCCTGTGAGTGTCACGACAAGATAGAGCGGAATAAAGAGCCAAAAACTGATGGCCATCATCCCTTTGGCTGCCTGTGGTGTGCGAGCGGCCGATATGCGTTGCCACACATTAGCCTGAATAATCCACGATGTGCCAAAGGTGATTACATAGGCGATGTTATTCTCTATGTTGTGCATAAACGACAAGAACCCATCGCGACTATCATTGGCTGCAACCTTTGCCACCATTGGCTCGAAGCCCCCTGCACGACTATATGCCAAGTAGAATACAAATATAGCAGCAAAGAGAAAAAAGACAAATTGCAGCAGATCCGTAAGCACCACGCCCCTAAACCCTCCGAAGTAGGAGTATACGACCACCATTAATGTGCCAATAATAGCCCCCGTGGAGTATGACACACCGAAAAACGAACTGAAGAACTCACCCACAACAATCACCTGAACCGCAGCTCCAATCGTCATAAATATCACGATAAAGATGGTCAACATCAGTGCCGAACGCCCATCATAACGCCTCTCCAATAGCTCGGGTTGGCTAATTGTACCGATACGTCGTATGCCGCCTGCAAATAGATACATCAATCCCGTGGCCAACAGTACAGGCACTCCATAGATCCAAAAGGTGCTCAACCCCTCTCGATTGGCCTGATCGACCAGATCCACAGCCGAGCCACCGCCCCACCACGAAGCGATAAAAGTAATGGCCAACAACCACGACGGCAGCGAACGCGAAGCCAAGAAGTAATCCTCGCTCGTGCGACTCATGCGCGAACGGTAGCCGATAAAGCTAATCGCTACAACGTAGAGCAGGAGCATAACTGCTAAAATCACCTTTTGTTCCAAACTCTCCATATTGCGCTCCGTCAATTACGATTTATTGAACCTCGATCTCCTTGATCGAGATCACAGCTTCGCTATTCAACGCCTCGAGTGCTGCCACTAGATCCTCGGCTATCAATATATTCTTGAGTGGCGATATGACATATTTATTCGTCGATATGCGTATCAAGGTCGCCCCTGCACCCAACAGCTCGACGACGCTCGAACTCTCTGGCGATAAGTTCGTCACATCCTCAATCACAACATTATATCCATCGTTTGCAGGCAGCGGATCGCGGAACAGATTGCGACGCTCGCCATTGTCCCATACCACCAACTCTGGGCGGTTAAACCCATGTGCTTTGCTCTCGGCTTGCGCCTGCTCAGCCTCGACATAGGTGGCATACGATCCTCCGTAGTATGTGTTTACCCCATCGATAACCTCGTGGCTAAGAGGAGATGCCCCCTTGAATAACTCTGGTTTTTGAACCGCTTTATAAGCACCCAACTGTATTCTATAGACTCTGCCCCTCGTGTAGTATTGGGTCTGAGGAATAGGCAACGAGTCGGAGTATATGACGTTGGTCGAAAAGACCATTGGCTCATATGGGATAAAGTTTCGCTCCTTAATCGTTGGTTGCGGCATCTCGTCGGAACTCCTCTGCACCATGAGTTTTTGAGCCACATCGAGAAGAGAATCCGCAGCACGTGGTAGGTTAAATCGCTCTGCAATCTGATTCTCAAACTCCACCATTGCCAACTTCTTATGCATATAATCTACAATCGCTGGGTTGGCCGCAAGGCTCTTCACCGTCGAGACCTTAACTTCGGCCTTGCGTAGTGATTTTAATCCACTCTCTAGCAACTCATTGTTGTTGAGCGTCTCCAACAGTAAGCTATATATAAAGAGTTTATCATCATATATCTGCTCCCACAGCGGCTCCAAATCTGTAGCCAACGAGTCTCGTTCCATCTCGAGCGCACTGAACTCCACTTCATACTCCAAGGCCTCCTCTTCGATCTCGGTCTGGTTGTATAGATGTTGCAACTCCGCTGCGCGTAGATAGTTCTCTACATATCTATTATATAGTGCCGATGCTCGATGTTCGTCGTTGTCGGCACCAACCAAACTCTTTAGGTCGACTGCCGATAGTGTCTTGCCGACAATGCCGCTTTGTGAGATGTGTCCTACGATCTCGGTCGGGTATATCTGGGTATCCTCTGCTGCACCATTTATATCGACCTCCACCAATGCGTCATTTGTCGATTGATTCTTCGAGATCCAATCTTGCTCGATAGTCTCGATCTGCGATGTGGTCACAGAGCGACGATTGCGAAGGCTAAACTGCGCCTGCTCGAGTGTCATAATCATCGATTGAGCCTCGAATGCTTGGTCGCCCCCTGCCAAAAATAGCTCGCGATTTGCCGCTATCTCACGACTCAACGAGTCGCTCTCCAACACATATTGTGCATCGAGCGCTAGTAGTGACATGTATGTAGAGTCTCCTGCCAACTCCTCGATGCGAGGGGTAACCTCGCCACGCAGATTGACAATGCTACATAGCATAACCATGAGTGATGTTATAAATATATTTCTATTTAGCGCCACCATTTAATAATAAAGAGTTGTATTAATCCAAATATTTCGAGTCGTCCCATCAACATGAGAAACGTATAAAATCCCTTGACAAACGAGGGTATTTCAGCATAATTATTCATCGATCCAACCATCCCAAATCCAGGGCCTACATTGCCCACACAGGCTATAGAGGCGCTGAATGCCGATATTATGTCCAACCCATAGAGCGTCGAGACTAATGTGCCCAACAAGATCAATGCCATGTAGATGACAATATATATGGTCACCGAGTTGAGAATCGACTCATCTTGAGTCAACCCATCCATCTTAACTCGAAATATTGCATTCGGATGTTGTTGCTGTTGGATCTTCTGCTTGATTATTTTGGCTGCCAATATCGCACGGTTGATCTTGATTCCACCCGTTGTCGACCCTGCGCAGGCACACACGATCGATGCAAAGATCAATATCGTAATGGCAAACGATGGCCACGGGTTCGTATCCACCGTCGCAAATCCAGTGGTCGTCAACAACGATATAAACTGAAAGGTCGATTGGCGCAGCGAGGTGAAGATATTGTCATAATACCCCGTGGCAAATAGATGCAATCCAATGACACCGCTACCCACCAAGATTATTGTCAAGTATGTGCGCATCACCTCCGAACGAAATATATTGTTCGATTTGCCGCTAATAGTGGCATAGATCAATCCAAAATGGGTTCCTGCCGCCACCATTGCAAAGCTCAATATCATCTCGATAAGTGCCGAGTCGTAGAATGCAATGTTGTTATTCTTAGTTCCAAATCCGCTTGTCGCCGCAGCCGACATCGAGTGGGTCAGAGCGTCGAACCAATTCATGCCTGCCAACTTGAGCAGCACCGTTGTAAGCAGTGTCAACCCAACATAAACCACCAATATGATTCGCACAATGATGTTGGTTCGATAGTGGAAATTATCCTTGGCCATAGCCGACAGCTCCACATTGGAGAGGGTCATGCGGCTTCTGCCCATCGAAGGGAGGATCACGAGCGCAAACATGATAACTCCCACACCACCAATCCATGTCGAGACCATTCGCCAAAAGAGCAGCCCCTGTGGCAATATCTCGATATTTGTAAGGATCGACGCTCCAGTGGTGGTCAATCCCGATACCGATTCAAACCATGCGTTGACAAATGAGAACTCGCCACCCCACAAAATATATGGAAACGTAGTCACCACACATGTTAGCAGCCAGGAACCCAGCACAATGCAGTACCCCTCTTTGGTCGATATGTGATCCTCCTTGGGGACAAAGATCATTGGGAAGGCTCCCATGAGTGCCGTGAGGATCGACGATAGCAATAGAGCATAGAGCGACGAGTCGTGTGCACGCGTAAGCGCAAACATCGCCGAGACGAACATTGCCAATGCCAAAAATAGCATGACAACCCCTATGTATCTTAATACTACGCTTAACCTCATCTCTTTAAGAGTCTAAATTATTGTTTGAGTTTGACCTTTTGAGTTCCGTGTTTTCTGTGATAACCTCATCTATGAGCTGATTTAGTTGAGCCAATTCATCACGATGAGTGCCCTTGGGTGCATATGGTATCTTGAACGATATATAACTTTGCAACGCTTTGGTTATCACAATAATTGGATTGACGCAGCTAATCAACATAAAATAGAACAACATCAATACGATGATAATCATCACCGACAGCGATATTAACACTGGGGTTACCGCACGATAAGCGTTGTTGTGCAACTGCTCGGTTCGGGGTGCCAACTCATTTTGAGCGAGTGTCACAAATTGGTCAATCGAGGTGGCCATCTTGTTGTGTATCGGCAGATAGTCGGCATAATAATCCGCTGCACTGCGTTGCGGCATAAGTGTTGCCATCGAGTCCGTGGTCTCAAATAACTCACCCCTTCGCACCCTCTCGAATGTCTGGTTTACCTCGGTGATATATTGGTTTGATACCTCTCGCAACAGTGCTGATGTTGCTATCATAGAGTCGATAACCTCCTTTGTCTTGGTCTCGCTACGTGCGGTGTAGAGTGTCCTATTGAGCTGGTTGAGCGAATTGATACATATCGAGTCATACTCTTTGTTGGCAAAAGCGGTCATCTGCACAAAGGCATTGTTGTGGCTTTGCAGAGCGCTGCGCATATTGTCGGCTAGTTCTCGGTTGTGTCGATTGGCATTTAGGATGCTATCTGTCTCATCGCTGAGTGTGCTCAGCTCTATATATGAAACGGCACCTGCGAGGATCAACACCCCCACAATACTCATAAAACCCGCTGTAACCCGTTTTCGTAATCCAGTCATAACTTATACTCTCTCTCTTTTAGGAAGCCCATAAAGCTGCAAAGATAGTAATTTTCCGTGAGAGATTGCGTATTAATTCCTTAAAAAATATTGTTGTTGTTGAATTTATTTGAGTTTGTTTACTTACTTGGAGGTGTGTTATTGTTCATGTTTGAAATATTTGTGGAAAGGATAGCGTGTAATGATTGATAATATGTTTTTTTTACCTACCTTTGCTATGATAAAATTATTGCACAATTATGGAATGTAATCACAAAATACCGTTAGTAATCAATATAACAGATGACGAGTCTGTGGAGTTTGATGCTTTTATAAAAGAGTATAGATTTTAAGTATATTCGACCATCTACGGAAATTCTAGATTTTATTTTAGCAAATAATCCAAATGTACTTCAAGATATTTGTCAAAATAAAAATGCGAGCGAAACAATTGCAACTCTAAGAGAGGCTGTTTGGGCAGAATATCTTAGTGATGAGGTTCGATTTAATGCAGTTTTAATGAGGGACTTATATAAGGGGGCTTCTAAAAATTAACGCTTTGATATTTAGATAATTATCACTATCTTTGTGTATTGTTTAAATCTATAATAGAGATGATTTTTAAGAGTACAGGCAAACGAGGATTGTTCGATG
>JBCQUH010000072.1:0-4777 GCA_047174185.1 Rikenellaceae bacterium
TTGCGCAGTATGCCGCCAAAGATCCTCGAATCAAACTATTCAAGCTCGACAAAAACTCGGGCGCAGGAGTGGCACGCAACAACTCGATCGAGCAGGCGCAAGGGCGTTACATCGCATTCTTGGACAGCGACGATCTGTGGTTTCCAAATAAGCTAAAACAGCAGATCGAGTTTATGCAACAAGCGAATACCGAAGTCTGTTATTCATCTTATGTCGAACTCGACGACGATAGTGGCGCAAAGAGAATAATCGTCGCTCCGAAAATGTTAACGCTCCGCGATATGATCCAAAATGATTATATGGGCTTCTTAACGGTTATCTACGACACGGCAAATCTGGGCAAAGTCTACATGCCCAAATTGCGAAAACGTCAAGATTGGGCATTGAAATTACTGTTGATGCAACATGTAGATAGAGCCGTCGGAGTGATTGAGCCGTTGGCCTATTATCGAGTTCGCGCAAACTCACTATCAAACTCAAAGTTAGGTCTGGTGAAATATAATATAAAGGTGTATAGCGAAGTGTTGGGGTATAGCATGATTAAATCTTGTTTTATACTTCTTGTGATATTTTTGCCAAATTATTTTTATAAAAAGAAACTTACGCAATTAATAAATAGATAAATAATATGAAGATAGCAGTAGTGGGCACGGGCTATGTGGGCTTGGTGTCGGGCACTTGTTTTGCCGAAATGGGGGTCGAGGTTACCTGTGTGGATGTCGACCAGCGGAAGATTGATAGCCTTTTGAATGGCGTGATTCCGATTTATGAGCCGAACCTTGATACGCTCGTGAAGCGTAACATCGAGGCGGGGCGACTCAAATTTACGACAGACCTCACAACCGTCCTAGACGACGTTGAGGTGGTATTCTCGGCTGTCGGAACACCCCCCGATGAGGATGGATCGGCCGACCTAAAGTACGTCCTAGAGGTGGCGCGAACAATCGGTGCAAATATGAACCATCACGTGGTGGTAGTGACAAAATCGACCGTCCCCGTCGGCACTGCCCAAAAGGTCAAGGCCGCAATCCAAGAGGAGCTTGACAAGCGCGGATCAGACCTTACATTCGACGTTGCATCCAACCCCGAATTCCTAAAAGAGGGCAACGCCATCGACGACTTCATGAAGCCCGACCGCGTAGTGGTAGGCGTCGAGAGCAAAAAGGCCGAGGAGATCATGACACGCCTATATCGCCCGATGTTGTTGAACAACTTCCGCGTAATCTTCATGGATATCCCATCAGCCGAGATGACCAAATACGCCGCAAACTCGATGCTAGCAACCCGAATCTCATTCATGAACGAGATCGCAAACCTCTGCGAGATCATGGGTGCAGATGTAAATATGGTGCGCAAGGGCATTGGAACAGACTCGCGAATCGGCGCAAAATTCTTGTACGCAGGCTGCGGATACGGCGGTTCATGTTTCCCAAAAGATGTCAAGGCATTGGTCAAAACAGCAGCACAGAACGGCTACGATATGCAGGTGCTCAACGCAGTCGAGGCTGTGAACGACAAGCAAAAGAACATCTTGTTCGAGAAATTCAAGAAGCACTTCAACGGAGAGATTAAGGGCAAAAAAATCGCCCTATGGGGCTTGGCCTTCAAGCCCGAGACTGACGATATGCGCGAGGCGCCAGCGTTGGTTTTGATCGAGAGCCTAAAAAATGCAGGTTGCGAAATCGTAGCCTACGACCCAGTCTCGATGCCCGAGTGCAAACGCAGAATCGGCGACAAGGTAGCCTACGCTAACAACATGTACGACACGGTGTTAGATGCCGATGCCATCTTCCACGTCACCGAGTGGAAGGAGTTCCGCATGCCAAGTTGGGAGGCGATCAAACGCTCGATGAAGGCGAACCCTGTGTTAATCGACGGCCGTAACGTCTTCGACGCCGCAGAGTTGGCCGACCACGGATTTACATACTATTGTATAGGTAGATAAAATAAATATGTGGTTCGATAATTATCGAACCACACCTATAAAGGAGCGCAGCGACCAAGCCCCATCCCTAAGGGAGGGGGTTGGGGGTGGGGTAAAATATATAAATTTACGAAGGGTGGTAATGAGATAACCCTTCTAGGACAACAATATAAAAGAGGGTTTTCTTATTATCACCCTCACGTGAAATTTATGCAGATAATCTTATTGTCGGGCGGCTCGGGCAAGCGGTTGTGGCCGCTGTCGAACGATGCGCGGTCGAAACAGTTTCTCAAACTTTTGCAGACGCCCGAGGGCAATGCGGAGTCGATGATGCAGCGTATCGCGCGCCAAATTGCAAATTCGGGAATCGAGGCGCAGTTGACTGTGGCCACGAGCATCACGCAGTATGACTCGATCCGCAATCAGTTGGGCGACACCGTCGACGTCGTGACCGAGCCAATGCGCCGCGATACATTTCCTGCCATCGCACTCTCGGCGAGCTATCTCATAAAAGAGAAGCAATGTAGTAAAGAGGAGGTAGTGGTAGTGATGCCTAGCGATTCTTATGTCGAGGAGGGATATTTCGCAACTATCGCCAAGATGGCTGCGGCGGTGGAGAGTGACGCCGCCGAGATGGTCTTGATGGGAGTAACACCCACCGAGCCATCGACGAAGTTTGGATATATCGTACCGAACGCAAACACAGCCGACGACGAGATCAAAACCGTCAACCGATTCACCGAGAAACCCGACGAGGAGCGCGCCAAAGAGCTATTACAGCAGGGTGCAGTATGGAACGGCGGAGTATTCGCATTCAAACTCGGTTATATCGAAAAGATCATCGACAAATATATCCAAGCCGAGTCGTTCGAGGAGATCCGCAATAGATACACCGAGTTCCCAAAGATCAGTTTCGACTACGAGGTTGTAGAACCCGCACAGTCAATAGCCTTTGTCCCATACAGCGGTGCATGGAGCGACCTTGGAACATGGAACAGCCTAACACAGAAGATAGAGCGCGCGAGCGTTGGCAACGTAGCCACCGACGAAAGGTGCACCAACACACATATCATAAACGAGCTAGGAACGCCAATTATCTGCTTAGGAGCAGAAAACCTGATAGTGGCAGCCAGCCCCGACGGAATTTTGGTAAGCACCAAAGAGGCGAGCGTCAACCTAAAGAGCTACGCCGACACCATCGGTCAACGCCCGATGTACGAGGAGCGCAGATGGGGAACATACCGCGTGATGGGCAACGAAACGTTTGAAGATGGCCACCACGCCCTAACAAAACTAATCTGCATCAACGCCGGCAGCCACATCAGCTACCAATACCACAACGACCGCGACGAAGTCTGGACAGTAGTCGACGGCGAGGGCGAACTAGTAATAGAGGGCGAACGCACAACAATCACCCGCGGCCAAGTAGCCCACATCAAAGCAGGCACACGCCATGCCGTGCGAGCCACGACCGCCCTCCAAATCATCGAGATACAATCGGGCACCAACCTCACCGAGGAGGACATCACACGCCTCGACTGGCAGTGGTAGATATTTTATGACAAAGGCAAAGAGCGTTACGGCTGCAACCATCGCATACACCGTTGTATTGACCACACTCTGTTTGGTGCCAATCTCGGCGCCGACGCCCAATTTGCAGGTCATCGGGTTCGACAAGCTGGTTCACATTGGCCTCTATTTTGGTCTGAACGTGCTGTTGATCTCAACAATAATAGCTCGCAGAACCAAAGCGACGGCAACGCAAATCGCGGCAACAACCATGGTCGCAATCGCCTACGGAACGATTATAGAGTTTGTCCAGCAACAAGTCGGCCGAGACTTTGATATCTATGATATTGCAGCTAATTCGCTAGGAGCAATCATTGCAGCTATAATAATCTGTCTGCCACAAATAAATGGTCGATTGGCCAAATATCTAAGCGAGTAGCAAAGAGAACAAGCCATACATAACACATTAATATATTAACAGTTATGATAACTTACGGAGAGGAGTCACACCCAGATTTGCAGTTCGAGAGGAGCGAGGCGGTAGCCGTGGTTTCGAATTTGACGGAGCATGACGTGAATTACCACACGTTGAGCCGTGTCGTGAAAAAGCGACTTGCGCCAGTGTTGGAGCAGTTGTACGATGAGGGCAAATATTACTACCATATTGGCCTAACATCGCGGCGCGATATCTTGGTTGGCGAGGAGTTGGTGAAGTTCAAAAAGAGCCATCCGAAGGTGAAGATTATCCTCTTTGAAACCACCTTTAGCCCTGAATTATCGGTTGCTTTTGACGTAAACGACTTGAAACGATACCGCAGAATATACAACCATTTTGACATATTCGTCTTCCACCCAATTTCGTATGGCCAAGACAAAAACCAACAGCTAAACATCTCATTCTCAAAGGATGCCGACGCCATCATCGCCTACGACGATTGCCGATCGAGCACCTATCTGTGCAACTGCAACCTAGAGATCCGCTACCTACAAACCGACGCCGAGATGTGGCCAGACGAGGTGGACGATCTCGAATCGGCAGTATAGAATATCCTCGACAATAAAACACAAAGGTGATTTCAGTAAAATGGAGTCACCTTTGCTGTTTATATGTAAGCATCTGATATAGCCCCTGATTTCTTGAATTCAATCTCGAAATTCCACATATCAGACCTTAAAGATCCTCTTTCTAGAGGTAGCTTTTTGTTTTTATTTGATGCAATGATTTTTTGGCACATTTGATATTGAAAAATAGTACTGGTGCGTTAACTTTTTAATTTTATTCGTAACACGCTGATATTATTGTATTTACAAGCGTTCTTTGATTTTTTGATTTGAAATGGTTTG
>JBCQUH010000021.1:0-31508 GCA_047174185.1 Rikenellaceae bacterium
GGTCGTTGTATGCCATCTCCTTAATTCGCCTAAGCTCGGCAATCTCTTTTGTACGATTATAAAACCTCATAACGCTACTTTTTTACAGCGGTAAATTTTACCACTGTTGCAAAGTTAATAATTTTCGATGTGATTCCAAATATTATTCCGAATTTGTTTCAACTAATACTCAACAAGAGACGAGAGGAAATCACGTATATAGATATGTTTCACGCCCTCATAGCTATTCTCATACGACTCATCTGCTGAGACTACGATTTTAGGATAGTTATCTTTTATATTTAGCAAGTTGCCAAACTCTCTCGCAATTGTCTCCTCTTTGAATAGCTCCTGTGTAACTTGAACATATAGAGTTTCGCCACCCTTTGTGCAGACAAAATCAATCTCCTCCGACTGCATAGCTCCAACTTTGACCTCATATCCAGAGTAAAGTAGGTGGTTGTAGACTACGTTTTCAAGGCGTTTAGCTCTGTCTTGCGGTTTGTAACCAGCTACAACATTTCTAATTCCCATATCTTCAAAATAATATTTCTCGCCTCGTTCAAAGAGGCGTTTTCCTACTATGTCGTATCTTCCAACTCTATGAACTACAAAAGCTTGGGAAAGAGCAACTGCATAATCATTAACCGCACCAGACGACATTTCAACCCTCTGCGATTTAAGATAATCACTAATACTCTTAGATGAAAATAACGAACCAACATTATCAGCCAAGAAGCGTATGAGTTGCTCCAAGAAGATACTATTCCTAATATTCTTACGCTGAACTACATCTCGCAAAACGATGGTTGAATAGATACTTTTGAGATACTCCACAATGACCTCATCATTTGAAGGCAAGTGAATAAGGTATGGCAAACCACCGTAGCGCATATATCTATCCAACGATTTATTGTTATTGGGAAGGTTGTGAAATGACAGAAACTCAATATACGATAATGAATATATTGTGAACTCTATATATCTGCCTCCCATCTCATTAGCTAAGTCCGAGGAGAACATCTGCGAATTGCTACCTGTGATATATATATCATTATTTTCATCGAGAGCCAAAGAGCGTATCGCCTTGTGGAAATCCTCTATATTTTGTATCTCGTCTATGAATATATAGTTTTTCTGACCCTCCGTAGATTTAGAGAGGATATAATCATTGAGCTGCTTGTAGTCGTTTATATGGTCGAACGCTACATCCTCCTTGTTTATATAGATAATATTTGCATCACTACTCTCGGCTAATATCACCTCCATAAGCTGAAAGAGAATATAACTCTTTCCAACACGGCGATGACCAACCATTACCTTCACAACACCCTTGTTTATAAAGGGGGCAATGCGATCAATATAAGCATCTCTTCGGTGTATTGCTTTAGGAATTTTCATACTCTTGAATTTTAGTTATACCTTAACTTCTTTGCAAAGATAGTAATTATTTCAGTTATACCTCAAATAACCTGCAAAAATTACATTTATTTGAGGTATAACTGAAATAAACACTACTCCTTTAACTCAACAAATCCACCAGCTCCTGCTTCATCTCATCGTCGATCTCTCGGTATCTGGCAAATGCTTTCGACCCCTCTTTATGACCACTCAGTGAACCAACGAGGTTAGGGTCTTTCACCTGCTTGTAGAGGTTGCCGACGAATGTTTTGCGAGCCATATGTGATGCTGCTACTTCATAAAGTGGTCGCTTCTCCTCCTCGCTTGTGGTTGGATTGATTACTGTCACCATACGTTTCAAACCTGCTGCAAGAAATATGCGCTTTATTGATACGTTGTACTTTTGCTCTGAGATGAATGGTAACAATCTACCATCTGATAGATTGTTATATCTTTCAAGAATCTCTTTGGCATTTGCATTGAGTGGTACACGCACTGTTAGTGGTCGCCCCTCTTTGGTCTTACGTGGTATGTACTCAATCGCTCCGTTGATAACGTTGTTCTTTGTCATCTTTATAAGATCACCAACACGGCAACCGATCAGGCTCTGGAATACGAAAATATCTCGTTGTATTGCCAATGCAGGGTGGCGAGATAGATTTGTAGCGTAGATCTTGTTGCGCTCGTCAATGGTAATATATATTGGTGAGCCATATCTACACTCCTCGATTCTGAAATCATCAAATGGGCGATTGGTTGTTTTCTTGTTAGAGTAACACCATAAATAAAATGTGCGAATACGAGTGAATATCTCCGACAATGTGTTATGTCCACGCTTTTGTGGAATACGTTTCTCTTTGATCTGCTCATAAATCTGCGGATACTCCTCAAAATAGCGGTACTCATTCTCGAAGAAGTCCCACATATCACGTATAGTATCAGAAGTCACATCATCAACCAATAACTTAAATCGCTTCTGACCTCGCTTCGTCTCTCGAACGTACAGTTCGTATCTCTGCATCGCACGACCAATCACACGGAAGTTCTTCTTGCGTACCTCCGACAGCTTATGCTTTTCGAGGAACTCCAAGAATAGATCGTGTACCGATGCTGGCGGAACCTCTTCAGCCTCGACAACCTCAGCCTTGAATCTTTCGGGGTGGTGGTATCGCTCCATCATTTCGAGCAACCACTCCTTATCCGACTCCTCAGTGTAAGTCTTGTTGATTATATCAGTGATATTGGCAATATGATTATTGAGTGTTCGCTTATCCTCATCGCTCACCAACGCTACTCGATCTTTGTAGCCCTGCTTCTCTGGACTCCAATGATTAGGATTTATCGTTAGCTCACTCGCTGCTTTAATATCTTTCTTTCCATCACGTAGACGAAAGAATATCGTTGCTAAGGTATTGGCGTTCTTTTTTGCTGTTTGTCGTAAAAATGCTGTTAGCTTCATAAATTTGGACTTTAAGTTCGCTACAAAGGTAGTGAAATGTTCCCAAAATGTTCCCATACATCCTAAATTTATTTCAATATTTTCAAATGTTCCCAAATTGAAAATTTATCTAACTATTTAGCACTCAATCGAATTAAAAGAAAATAAACGTTAATTGGATTCAAAATAATTTATTAAGATTTAATATTTCAAATGCGGCTCTGGGTACGAAGATAGCCTTATAATCAATTGATTATGAGGTTTTTTTTTGCGACATTTTCATTGGAACGTATCTAGAATACACCTAGAGTATATCTGAAACATAGGGGCGGCAAAATTCGTTTATTTGAGAAAAAAATCGTAGCTTTGATTTTAGATCAAATATATACTGAATAAAATCTAGAACAGAGAGAGCTAAAACCCAAGAAAATCTAACGAAAAATCTAATACATAGAACATTATGAAGAGAATAATAGCTTTGGCGTTGCTAGTGACTGCGTCGTTGACTAGCGTTGTGAATGGCCAGAATTACAGCGATCAATATCGCAACTCGCCCAAAGAGGGGGTGGTGACGAGTGGCAAAGTCCCAAACCTCGAGGTATACGACGATAGTGGCAAGGCGTTGAAACTCCAAAAATTGTGCAACGGCCAATACACACTATTGGTGATGGGCTGCTTGACATGCCCCGAATTTCGACAGATGCACCCATCGATAGAGGCTATAAATGCAGATTATGCAGCCCTAGGGGTGCAGACTTATTTCGTCTTTAAGAGTCTGCGACACCCCGAATTGGATGGATATGTCGAACCGCAGAACATCTCGGAGCGACTATTGATGGTTGAGGAAATCAAGGAGTTGTTGGGGGGCAAGATCACATGGTTGGTCGATGGCATAGAGAACCAGATGGCATTGGAGTTGCGATCGGGTTCGAGGTCGGCATACTTAGTATCGCCCCAAGGCGAGATCATACAGGGGTGGGCGGCACCTGCCGAGCAACCCATCCGCAGAGCCTTGACGCAGGCAGTTGGCGAACCAGCCAAGGTGACGAGCGCCGACCAGCTGAACCTACCAACCTATCAACGTGCACAACGACGCACTAACATAGATAGCGACACCTCGATCCAACGCGGTGATGGATTGGTGATTGTCGAGACCACACCCCACAACCCCGAGGAGACATTCTACGTGAAGATGCGTGCCGAGGCCGACACAACACTTCTCGAGAGCGGCACTGGACGTTTGGCCCTAGGCTTCTTCCCCGACCCAATACACGATGCACACTGGAACAACCTCGCCACACCGATGAAGTATACGATCACGCTGCCCGAGGGTGTCACAGCCTCACCTCAAGAGGCATCTGCAAAGCGCGGAAAGGGTGACAGCGACACGGAGCCGCGTCAATTCTGGGTTGACATCGCAGGAGCTTCGCCCAATGACAAGATCGAGGTGACGTACCACTACTACGGCTGCGCACCTGGCATGTGCGAAATGTTCACACACACCTACACCATTGAGTTGACACCCGAGAGCCACGGTGCATCGACATTTGGATTCAACAAGGGGCAGCGTGGAAATCAAAGCGGCCAGAACTCTCAAAACAGAAACCGCGCAAATGCGTCGACAAATGCGACTCGCCAAACGAGGACGCACAATCGTTAGTGGATGGTAAGATTTAATGATTGGTGAGATTTATGCAAAACGGAGTGTTTATTTGCAGATCTCACCAATTATTCGTAATATTGTCGTTGAACTAATCGTAATATATCGAAAACAATGAAACTACTATTTGCAATGTTGCCTACGGGTTCTGAGTGGATCGTCATCGCACTTGTCATACTGCTGCTATTTGGCGGCAAGAAGATCCCTGAGCTAATGCGAGGATTGGGCAAGGGGGTGAGAAACTTCAAAGAGGGTGTGAACGAGGCCAAGGAGGAGATCAACAAAGCCAAAGAGGAGTGCGACGAGAGCGACAAAAGCGACAAGTCGAACAGCGACAAATAGAGGAGGGGGAGCAATCCACATAGATGACATTTTGGGATCACATAGAGGAGCTGCGATGGGTCATTGGACGCATTGTGGGGGTATGGGTTGTCATTGCGATCGGATACTTCGTCGCTATGCCCTACATCTTCGAGAGTGTGATCTTAGCCCCATGCAACAATGATTTTATCCTATACGAAATACTTCGCAGCGCCTCGCAGATATGGGGGGTGGAGAGTAGCTTTGTGGATAGCAATTTTCAAGTGACGCTCATCAACATCAACCTCGCAGCGCCACTACTCATACACCTATCGACCGCCTTTGCGCTATCGATCATCACCACCACGCCATATCTATTCTACGAGGGGTGGCGCTTTGTGAAGCCTGCGCTATACCCTGCCGAGCAACGTGGGGTAAAGATCGCTCTGCTATTTGGATCTGTGATGTTCTACATTGGGGTGGCCGTCGGATACTTTTTGATATATCCCCTGACGCTACGATTCCTCAGCACCTACCAGCTCAGCGGATTGATCGAGAATACAATATCGCTCAACTCATATATCGAGAATTTCACCATGCTTATCATCTCGATGGGCATAGCCTTTGAGATACCACTCGTTTTGTGGCTGCTGTCGCTAATGGGGATCATCACACACGACGTGTTGCGTCAATACCGTCGACACGCCATTGTTGCAATCGTAATAATAGCGGCAGTGATAACTCCGACAAGCGATCCTTTCACGCTAGCCATAGTTGCACTGCCGCTATATATACTCTACGAGCTCAGCCTCCTGATCGTTCGCCAAAAGAGAGTCCAAAAGAGAGATTAGTCGCGCATAAAACGACCAATCAATAGGCTTCCGCCCACCACCTGAATCAACATACCTGCCACACCGAGACGCAGGTCTTGGAGCGCAGTATATAGATCGCCAACCATCGCCCACTCAACCAAACTACCCAACAGCTGATAGGCCACCACCGTAGCCGCCAAGACAGCAATCAACGGCAGACGACGCAGACGGTTAGCCGCAAAACCCGCTACAAAAGCCAACACAATCGACTTGGCAAGGATCAGTGGCAACACCCCCAACGCAGGCATACCAAACAACAGATAGTTGACAATGGGCGAGAAAACAGCGGTCAACAGACCCACTCGCCAGCCATATTTATAGGCTCCAATCAACGTAAAGAAGTAGATGGGCAACAATATCAACCCACCCTGTGGTATCAAGTGACACAACTGTGGCAGGAGGATATTACCCACCACAAAGGCTGCTGTCAACATATAACTCTTCGAATCACTCAGACTCAATGAGTAGAGTGTAATCTTTTCGCTCTGCATAATCATAATTAATCTATCTATTTTTTCTACTAATTTCCTCTATAAATCTATCCAATATTGGCAATATCTCCGCCACGCCATCCACATCTCGACACAACGTCTCAACAGGGCACCAACCGCTCTTATCACGATTGATTATATGGGGCACACGCAGACCATACTCCACATCGACTGCCGACTGCTCGAAGAGCTGCAACGCCCCCTCGCTAATGATGTGGGTATAGAGTCTACTCACACCCCCACTCACCATCAACGCCGCGGCACCCTTGCCCACCACCTTGTCGGCCACAAGAGCACCCTGCAAAAACTCCGCCTCTTCGCGCAACAACCGATGTAGATCGGCAATGCCTCGCATACAAAAGTTACGCACATCCGCCCCATTGGCAACGACGCACGAACACCCCTCTCGATCGAGACGCTCCACCAACCCCTTCATCATAGTGTCTGCTGTTTGAGCGACTCAACATATTGATCTACGCGACGCATCTCATCCTGAATCTTGAGCTTCTGCGGACAGTGCACAACACACTGCTTGCAGCCGATACAGTGGTTGGCCTGACGCAACTTCTCGACCGAACGATCATAGCCCACCAAGAAGGCACGACGCGCCTCGCGATAGTTCTCATCCTGCGAACTCTGCGGATAAAGCCCCTCGCAAACACACTTATTATAGTGTGTAAAGATCGAAGGTATATCGACTCCATAGGGACATGGCATACAGTATTGACACGCTGTACACTCGATAATCGGATACTCAATCATCAACTTCGCAACATCCATCAACAGCTGATCCTCGTGCTCCGAGATCGGCTCCAAAGGTGAATAGTTGATAATATTATCCTGCAAATGCTCCACCAAACTCATACCACTAAGCACCGATATAACCTTAGGGAACGACCCAGCATAGCGGAACGCCCACGAAGCGATCGACTTCTCGGGGCGATCCGACTTCAACATATTGGCCAAATACTCGGGCAGTTTCGACAAGCGACCACCCAACAGCGGCTCCATAATCACCACGTCAATATCGCGTTTAGCCAACTCCTCATACAGATAACGCGCATCGATGTTGTTCTTCGATGTCTCGTCTGCATAGTCCCAATCCTTGTAATTGAGCTGAATCTGGACGAAATCCCACCCTATCTCCTCGTGGCGCGACAACAGATAGTCGTAGACCTTTATATCGCCATGAAACGAGAATCCGAGGTTGCGAATACGACCAGCCTCACGCTCGGCAATCAGAAAATCCAAAATACCATTATCAAGATAGCGAGCTTGGAAATTATCCCAACCGCCACTTCCCACCGTGTGCAGCAACATATAGTCGATATAGTCGACCTTCAACCGCTCGAACGAGCTATAATACATCTGCAACGACGCTTCGCGACTCCAAAATGCCTTGTTGGCATTCGACAGCTTCGTAGCAATAAAATATTTGTCGCGCGGATGGCGACTCAACGCCTCGCCCATCACAGGCTCCGACCAACCTCGCATATATGGCGGTGCGGTGTCGAAGTAGTTCACACCATGCTCTATGGCGTAGTCCACCAACTCATTAACGGCCTCTTGGTCGATATGGTTACCATCCTCCTTTGGCTTTTTGAGCAGCGGCCAACGCATACATCCATAACCCAAAAGCGACACTTTATCGCCTTTGCTCGATGTGCGATACTCCATCTTGCCCTTGGGCACCTCACCGATAATCGGAGCGTCACCGCCTCCAACCGAAGCCACATTTGATTTGCAACTAGCCAACGACAGAGCAGCTGCACCACCTCCAAAGAGTTTGAGAAAACCTCTACGATCTATACTATTTTTCTTATTGATAGGCATAACTTCGCTGTTTTTTAAAGATTACTATGCATTGAATGACCCTCGACATATATTGCGCTAAATGGGCGTGCAGGGCACAAATTCTCACACGCTCCACAACCGATACAACGCTCAATATCGACCACTGGAATACGGCTATTGCCATACTTCTTGCGATCCCTAGCCGCAACCATGCTAATAGCCCCCACAGGGCAGTGTACAGCACAATTACCACAACTCACACCATCGGTCAACACCACACAATTCTGCTCCACCCAAACGGCATGACCAATCTGGATCGACGACTTCTCAGCCCTATCAACACGCTCAATTGCACCCGTCGGACAGACCTGAGAACAGGCCGTACACTCGGGGCGACAGTAACCTCGCTCATACGACATCTCGGGTTGCATAAAGTTATCCAACCCTGTGGCTGGACGCAAAACACCATTGGGGCAGGCCGACACACATAGCTGACAACCCGTACAGTGTTTCGAGAAGTTGCGAATACTCTGCGCTCCAGCAGGCACAATAGCACAACTACGCTTTGGAATCTTCTTATCCTCGATAATCGCCAAACCGCCATCGACCAACTTCTCCTCAGCCTTCAACGCACTCGTAGCCAACAGCGTAGCCGAGATAGCCAACATACTGCGCTTCGAACCATCTACCTTAGGCTCCTCGCCACTCTTCTGCGCCTGCGCCTGAGCCGCCCCAAAGCGCCACTTATACGATAGTGCACCCTGCGTACAGCTATCTATACAATCGAAACAGACAACACAACGGTCGTAATCAATATCGCGGCTCTCCTTCGAGATACACGACGATTTGCAGCTACGCACACAGCGCTGACAACCATTACACTTCGACGCATCCAACTCGATACGAAACAGCGAATACTTCGACACAAAGCCCAACAGCGTACCCACAGGACAGATCGTATTACAATAGGTACGACCATTGCGCCACGCCAAATAACCAATTCCGCCCAACATCACCAACGAGACCACGAACAGCGCCACGCTCGAGATATAGACCTCAACCGAATAGAAGGCATAACTATCCATGCGCTCGGCCAACAGTGCCAACAGATTGTTACCCCACTTATAGAGCGGAGAGAGCAGATTGGATACCATCACGCCATACGTGCTATAGGGATCCAACAGAGCGACAATCGAACCGATGCCCCCCACAAACGCCACGATCAACAGCAACAACATCGCCCATCGCAACCAACTAACAGCGGGCGACCAAGAGAATTTGCGACGGCTATCGGCCATCGAGGCCAATCGCGACACCACATCCTGAAAAACACCCAATGGGCAGATAACCGAGCAATACAAGCGGCCAAAGAGCAGCGTGAGTAGCAGCAAAGCCACCACAACACCGACGTTGAGTGCCAAAAGAGCTGGCAAGAACTGAACTCGAGCGACCCAACCAAACACGTTGTGAAGTGTCCCCGTAAAGTCCAAGAATAGTAGCGTAATAGCCATCATAAATAGTGCTGCGATGGTTATACGCATAGTGCGTAGTCTATTCATATTATTTAATTAAAGTTTTTTATCTTGCAATACGTGGAGTATAATTTACTAAGCCATTGTAAAAATCCACGACTTACCTATGTATAAATTAGTTGGGAATAAAGCGAAGAGCCACTCCGCCACTCTCAACAAGTTTGAATGTCAACTTATCGCCTGCCGACACTCGCTTCTCGCTAATCTTAACACCCGATTTCAAATCATCCTCATAGATCAAAACTCGATACTTGCCACCCGTCAAGAAGTCGCGCGTATCGACCACAACCTTGCGAGACTCCACATTGGTGATAGCCCCCACAAACCACTCATCGCCCGAACGACGCGCCTGAACGATGTACTCGCCAATCTCGCCATCCAACGCCTTGGAGTCGTCCCAGATGGTTGGCACAGCGTGCCAGAAGGCCATCTCAGCAGGTTTGTTAACATAGTGCTTCGGAGTGTCGTACCAATGCATAAACTGCAATGGACTATAGTAGATCACAGGCAGCGCCAACTGGTGCGCCTTGGTATTTTTAATCTTCGACGAGTAGTATGCAAAGGTGTAGTCGCCAGCCCCCGCAACCATACGCGTATATGGCAAAATCGTATTGTGAGTAGCATCGGGCATCACCTCGTTACCGAGTATTCCCTCCTGCGTCATCAAGTTGGGATAGGTACGCGAGAAGCCTGTTGGGCGATACTCATCGTGAATATCGACCATAATCTCATACTCCGCACACTTGGCCACAGCCTCATGCAACCATGTGCTCCAACGCTGATTGCCGACCTGCACAAATCCGAACTTAATACCCTTGATACCCCACTCTTTGTAGAGGGGCAATATATCATCCAACTGAGTGATCAACGCGCGCTGATTGACATAGACAAAGATTCCGAGACCCTTGCTTGCAGCGTAATCACACAGCTTCTTGAGATCCAAATCCTTCGCCTCGTCGACAGTTGACGCATCCGACGACACCCACATCTCGCGACCATACCAACCAGCATCGAGGTGGACATATTGATAGCCACACTCCGCTGCAAAATCGATGGCCGTCGTAACCTCACCCTGCGACAAACCACTTCTAAAGACCTTACCAGGGGCGATCCACGATGCATCGGCAATGACGCACTCATCGTTGAGATTCAAGATAATATCGTTATTATTGACCAACTCAATAGGCGACGAAGCGGCCATCACAACACGCCAAGGCGAGTCATAGGGGGTGATAACATCGGCACAATCATACATACTCAACACTAATGTCGAGGGTTGGCTCTGCGACAGCGCAAACTTACCGCGCACATAGTCGACCATCTGAGCCTCGGCCAACGTAACGTAGGTGCCACTAGGCAACTTCATAGTCAATGGACGCTCACTCTCCTCCGCGCCCCAATCCTTCAACTCGCGCAACGAATATGGCCCTTGCGCCCAACGCTCGAAGTAGGCCAACGTACCGCTAGGCATAGAGAAGGAGGTCTGCTCGCCCGTGATATGCAAGAACAGACCATTGGTCGCCTCGGGGAAGTGGTATCTAAAGGCCACTCCGCTATCGTAAGCGCGCACCTCGATATCCATCATATACTGCTTACGCTTGTTGTGCGCCGAACCCAACTGACCCTGATCGAGTGTCGTCTTATCGACATCGCCCTTCTCGAAGATCAGCGTCATCGCATTGTAGCGGTCGCGAACTTCGGCACGCTCGCCATAAAGCGGATGCCACACACTATCGCGTTGGCTACGTTGCACATCGACCAGCGTGAAGTTCTCGCACCAAAACTCAATATCCTCGTTGGGCACCGCCAATGCCGACTCATTGAGTTGGTTCTCGATCACAACACCCAAATCACTCTGCTCCACGATCCTCTCGCCCTTGAAATCGAGCGTATAGCTCATCTGAGTGTGACCATTGGCCGCAGGGCGTTGGTAGAATGTAAATTCATACTCGCCATCGGGCGATTTAAGAACCTGTGTTTTTTGTGTCTCAGCCGAGACAACAGCGCAGGCAAATAGCCCGAGTAGTGTTAATAGAAATCTCATTATTTGTAGTTTTATAGGTTTAGCTTACACATAATCAAAAAAGGCGGAGTCATAACGGCTCGACCCTATCAAGCTACAATTTTACAAATTTTTAGTTAGATTTGCAAATAATCGCCTCAATTTAGAAACTATATTGTATCATTGTGTTGATGCGGTTGGCCGTATTGCGCGAAGCATCGACATTCTCGCGTGCTCCCCAAAGATACTCCGTGGCCAACTGAATACGTGGCGTTAGCGAATAGAAGATGTTGCCAAATAGATAATCACCCCGACGATAGTCACTAGCCGCATACAACGCCGCATCGCCACCAAAAGAGACCTGCGAATAGCCTGCCGAGACCATCACGCGATCGGTAATCTGCGCCAATGCCGCAGCCTGCCATCCATACAAAAATGGCATGATCGGACGCGATGCCACATCGCCACTCATCACCACATCTAGCCCCGAGCCATAAGTATCTTGCATATAATCGGTTACACCCTCGCCACACGTCGCACTATAGTATACTTTCACAAACGAACCGACACCCACCGAACCACTCAATTGAGCAGCCCAACCATCGAGATTCACATCACGCTCCGTGGCCGAGTCGTAGAGCGGCAGACTCTTGTAGAGACCCGTAAGGCGAATGTGGCTGCTGTGCCAATTGCGCTCCACATACCCCACCACGTTTGGCAAATATTGACTCTGCAATAGATAGTCGCCACCCAGCGTTGCCGAGCTATAGCCGTGGTACTCCACAGCACCTCCCAACGTCAATTTATCGTCGAGCAGCGAACCGTCGTATCGAACCTGAGTCGTATATATATAAGGACATACGCTAGGCCCCTGAAAATCAATATTGGGTGCCGCAGCCCCCATATCACAAAAGGCGGTGAACGCACACCCCACTAACCACCCCGAGAATGAGACATAGGCCAATCGAATACGAGGCATATAGCTCCCTGCAGAGCCGCCTCGCATATCGCTATTGAGACACAACTCCACGTCACCTATCGGGGTGTCGCGAGCCAAACCTTTGATCTCGATTCTCGATGTCGTAGCATCCATATAGAAGCGACGACGCGTATCGTAGCTCCCAGGTACGGGGATCAGAGAGGTGATGAAATCGGGGTTGTCGATAGCACCATCGAAGTCGTAACTCGCCTTCATATTGATATTTCCACCAATAGTGATCATATACTTACCACTAGCATGTTCGATGGTGGCGATCGAACGCACACTATCTTGAACCACCGCCTCGCCTCGCATAATCTCGATCGTGGCGACACCTTCGCCATTGGCCGCCACCTCAAACATCGTTACCATCGCAACGAACAACAAAATAAAACCTCTTTTCATCTCTTCATTTATAATTTTCGAGCCGCAAAGATATGGATTTTTTGCCAATATTCCATCAAACTAAATACAACAATAAATTTCTGCTACATATATATTATTAAAAATTTAGAGATATTACTTGTTTATAAAAAAAAACGTATATTTGTACATTGCAATTGGTGTGAGATGCGTCAATGCAACAACTTAAAATTATAAATAACCTAAAATACAGCACTATGAACCTAGTTAAACGTTTATGTCTGTTAGTAGCTTTTTCACTAGCGACAGTCAGCGGTTTTTGCCAGCAGGAGACAGAAGGCCTTATTCGTAAGGATGCTTCGGAGTTTGAGCTTCTAAAGGGCAAACAGATTCTCTACATCGAGAGAACACAGTATCCACCAGATCACCACAACACGGGTACACTCTTTGTCTATGGTGAGGTCAACCAGAAATCATTTAGCCCAGGGGCTGCAATGCGTATCTACGATGTGGATAGCAAGAAGATCACAACTCTTTTGGAGTCGAAGAATGGTGTGATCCGCGACCCTGAGTTGTCGTACGACGCTACGAAGATCATCTTCTCGATGCGAAACGACATCAAGGACTCTTACCACATCTATGAGATGAACGTCGACGGTTCGGGGCTTAAGCAGTTGACATTCTCGCAGGGTACGGATATTGATCCAGTATATCTGCCAGATGGAGATATCATCTTCTCGTCGACTCGTCAGCCTAAGTACTGTATGTGTAACCGTCACATCATGGCCAACCTATACAGAATGGAGGGCGATGGTGCCAACATCAACCAGATTGGTGTGAGCACGCTGTTTGAGGGACACTCTACGGTATTGGAAGATGGCCGTATTTTGTATGATCGTTGGGAGTATGTCGATCGTAACTTCGGTGATGCACAGGGTCTATGGACAGTTAACCCAGATGGTACGAAACACACAATTTTCTATGGTAACAACACACCATCACCAGGAGGTGTAATCGACGCACGTCAGATCCCAGGTACCGACCTTATGGTTTGTATCTTCGGTTCGTGCCACGATCGCCCATGGGGAGCGTTGGCCATCATCGATCGCAAGATGGGTGTCGATGGCAAGCAGGCGGTAGTCGACATTATGCCAGCGTATACTATCGATTTGATGGATAAGCATAGCTGGGATGCCTTCCGCGGTATCACATACTGCACGGAGGATCCATGGCCACTAAGCCGCACTCAGTTCTTGGCAGCAGGTACTAAACACAAGTTGAACAAAACTGGACACACGGCAAACGCGCGAACAGGATTGTTCTATATGGATATGGAGAGTCAGGAGCGTTACATGATCTTGGAGAGCGAGAAACAGTCGCTGTTTGACCCAATGATTATCGAGCCACGTAAGGTGCCGTTGGTAATCCCAACGAACCGCAACCACACAGACTCGATGGGTACGTTCTATGTACAGAATGTATATGAGGGAACTCACATGGAGGGCGTTGAGCCAGGATCTGTTAAGTACTTGCGTGTGATCCAGAGTCCCGAGAAGAGATCGTGGACAAGTGGCACTGGAAAATGGGCTGGTCAGGGTTCTCTCTTCCCAGCTGTCAACTGGCACAGCTTCGAGGTTAAGCGCGTATTGGGTGATGTAGAGGTTATGGCAGATGGTTCGGCTAACTTCACAGCTCCTGCTGGTGTACACCTCTACTTCCAGGTGTTGGACAAGGATAAGAAGATGATTCAGTCTATGCGTAGTGGTATATCGTTGATGCCAGGTGAGGTCAACGGATGTATCGGATGTCACGAGGATCGTTTGAGCGTACCAGTACCGACAGCACGCCCCGAGGCGTTGAAGAAGGCTCCAGTAAAGTTGACTCTCTTTGATGGTCGCAATCCACACACCTTCTCATATATGGAGGAGGTGCAGCCAATCTGGGACAAGCACTGTGTGTCGTGTCATGATTTCGATATTGACGAGCCAAATAAGTTGGTTTTGGCAGGCGACAAGAATATGTTCTTCAACGCTTCGTATATCAACCTATATGTTAAGGGTGCGTTGAAGCTCATTGGAGGAGGCCCAGCCGAGACTGCCGCAGCCTACTCATGGGGATCGCACAAGAGCAAGCTAGCGACGATGATCGAGGAGCGCCACAAGAAGGTTAAGTTGTCGAAGAAGGAGATGCAGACCATCTACACATGGTTGGATCTAAATGGAGTATACTACCCTACTTATGAGACTGCGTTCTACGACATTATTGGAGGTCGTTCACCATTGACACAAGAGGAGACAGCTGAGTTGACGAAATTAACAGGTGTGAACTTTGCGAAGTTGGCAGGATCTAGCCGCAAGGCGGTAGCTCAGGTATCATTTGAGCGTCCAGAGTTGAGTCCATGTTTGGCATCAATTCGTGACGACAAGGCGAAGTATGATCGTGCAATTGAGATCCTCAAGTCGGGAGCTGAGCAGTTGAAGAAGACTCCTCGTGGAGATATCGAGAAGGATTTGGTGATGCATCCAATCATCAAGGCTCAGATCGACAACTACAACCGTTGGATGGGTGAGTCGACCGAGGCAAAACAGAATTTGAGTGAGGGTGTAACCTTCTACGACGCACGATAAGAGAGCGTAGTAATATTATAATTAGGCGGAGATTATAGATGGATCTCCGCCTTTTTTTGTAGCAATTGGGACAAAAAGCGAAATTTACTCGACAATTATTTAGGTATTTCGACTAAAAATTGCTATAATTGTAACTCTCTGTGTTGGCCTTTGACCTATACAGGACAAAAAATGTGAACCTTTTAATTTTAATAACCTAAAACCTAAAAAAAATGGACATTAAAAAATTTGCTGTTATCCCACTTATCATTGGAGTCTTGGCACTTCTTATTCAGGTTGTCGACCAACTATTGATGGGGTTGGTACCACCAGCTGGCAATAGTGGATTTGGATGGATTGCATTCCAATCTTGGGCGTTGTACTTCTTGGCAGGTTGCGACATCAAGGGTGGTATCAAGGTATTCTTGGGCTACATCCTAGGAATCGTTGGATCGATCCTCATCATTGAGTTTGGCTCGGCTATTGTGTCGGCGCTTGGATTCATGGCATTCCCAGTGGCTGTTGGAACTGTTGCATTCTTCATCATCTTCTTGGAGCGCACAACATGGTTGAGCCTTGTTCCAGGTATCTTCATTGCATCGGGAGCCTTCTTTGCCTTTATGAACTATGTGCCAGATGCAACATATTGCGCAGCATTTACGACAGAGATGATCTACGCTACGATCGGTTTGATCTTTGGAGTTGTTACCGTAACGCTTCGTGTAGCTTACGAGAAGAGCGTAAACAAAGAGGAGTAGTCAAATCTTCGAATAGAGTATAATTAGGCCGCAAATAACAATATATTTGCGGCCTAATTGTTTGCAATGTAGAGATCATTTACTACCTTTACGCAACAAAAAAAGAGAATATGGAGTTTAATTTCACAGGTATTATAGTTGCCATTGCAACATTTCTAATCATTGGTCTATTCCACCCAATCGTCATCAAGTCGGAGTACTATTGGGGTGTTCGTTGTTGGTGGGCATTTATGATTCTCGGAATCATATCGTTGATCGCCTCGCTGCTGATCGACAACTTTATTACGTCGATGATCCTCGGAGTCTTAGGCATCACTCTATTTTGGTCGATCCTCGAGATCTTCGAACAGAGGGAGCGTGTTCGCAAAGGGTGGTTCCCAAAAAACCCTAAGCGCGAGAGCGAATATTAGCCATCGGCAGAGGGTTAATTATCTAAAAAAATAATAAAATCAATCCGAAAACACTCCTGTGCCATAAAAACAGTATATAAAAACCTGGGGGAACGTAAAATATTTTATAAATTTGCGATCAATATTTCACACCTAGATAGAGTATACAACATAGAGTTATGGGGGAGAAACAAGAGCTACAGGAGGTTGCCGACCTTCTATTAGATATCGCTGCGAGCCTAATGGGCGCAGGTTCACACACATCGCGCATTGTACGAAACGTCTCGCGTATGGCCAGTTCATATGGTTATGAGATCTTCATGACCATATTTCAAAAGAATATGACGATGATGGTGCGCAAGAGCGGTAGCATCGAGTCGATAACATTAGTACGCTCAACAAAACATATGGCTCTTAACTTCCGCGTTGTAGCTGATTTGAGCGAATTGAGCTGGCACATACACGACAATAATCTCTCGATCGAGGAGGCTCGCGAAGAGTATGAGCGAGTAATGGCGACACCACGCCTACCGTGGATAGCTGTGTGGCCATTGGTGGCAATCGCTAATGCCTCATTCTGTAAACTCTTTGCAGGAGATCTACAAAGTTGCTTAATGGTCTTTGTTGCTACATTCATCGCCTTCTTTGTACGTCAAAGATTGATGAATTGGGGTATTGTACACCCTATCGTCTTTATCATTGCATCATTCACATCATCGATGATTGCTGGTCTCTGCTCGATATACAACATCGGCACGACACCCGACATTGCACTTGCAACGAGTGTTCTGTTCCTAATCCCTGGTGTTCCTCTCATCAACTCGATAATGGATATTCTCGAAGGACACGTGCTAATGGGAATATCGCGATTTATCAACGCCATGACCCTTGTTGTAGGAATCACTATTGGATTTATGTTTACATTGATGCTACTGGGCATCGAGAAATTTTAACGCTATGGCACACGACATCATAATAGCACTGCTCACCGATGCACTCTTCTCGGCACTCGCCGCAATTGGATTTGCCGTTATCTCCTCGCCCCCAAAACGTGCCGTGGCGACCTCTGCTCTGCTATCGGCCATAGGACACTCGTTTCGCTACTTCTTGATGCATGTTGTGGAGCTGGATATAGCCTCTGCCACCTTCTTTGCATCATTTCTAATCGGCTCTATGAGTTTTATCTTTGCCAATTTGATCCACTGCCCTAATGAGGTCTTTACCTTCCCATCGCTGCTACCGATGGTTCCAGGGTTATACGCCTATAATATGTTTCTGTCGCTGACGAAGTTTATCCGCAGCGACAATATATCGGACAACTTTGAACTAATCGAGAGTGCAGTGACCAATGGAATGATTGCAGCATTTGTCCTAATGGCATTAGTATTGGGTGTATCGCTACCAGTAATGCTCTTCCACAAGGCATCGTTTAAGGTTACTCGCGCTCCAAAAGAGGTATTTGCTCGCTTCAAAGTAAAAACGGAGTAGATCAGAGAGAGACTCTTATAGGTCAGAGACTCTATTATTGAGAAGAGGGGCGGTATCGAAATAATACCACCCCTCTTCAAACATATATACACGAGACCCTATTGAGGCATTCTCGAGTAGTGGACATGAACCAATCGCCACTCGTCGTCGATCTTCTCGAAGATCAGACTCTCGCGCCCACGTCCTTGTTGGCTAACGCCTGCGGCTGTTGTCGACTCAAACAGCCAATAGAGCTGCACGTTGGCCGAGTTGCCATAGATGTTGATCACCTCATTGAGGCTGCTGAGTTTGCGATAGGTGAGCTGCGAGAACATCTTCGTTAGGCTCTCCATAATCACATCGTAACCTACGAGATGTTTGGCTGGATTGATGAACGACACATTGTCGTTTATCGCCCATAGCCCCTTAGCGATGTTCATGTCGAGAGTCGAGATCATATCAAAGTAGTCCTGCATACGCACTCTCACCGCTTCGACCTCGGCATTGGCCACCTCGTCGGGATACATCGCCTTGGCAATAGCGCGGATATTCTCGAACCCCTCAAGCGACGGATATTCGATCATTAACGCCTGCGCAAAGCGATCCGACTCGCTGTGGATAGTGAGAAGCTCCTGCATACGCTCGAGATAGCCGATCAAAAACTCAACATCGTCGATCGAGGCAACGGCACCGTGCGAACCGATGAATAGCTCACACCCCGACTCTTTGGCTTGGATCAGATCGCGGAGCATATGCTCTACAGACTCTCTGCTCGCAAGTTGCATGGGAGATGGGTGTTGCTTATTTGGCGAGAAGTGGGTGTAGTAGACCTTGTTGCCGATATTTACACTCGACGCAGGGAAGTCGCTCGCAGCCCCAGACACAAATCCAAACTCCACACCTGCCCACTTCTGAACCCCCTCGACGGGTATGGTGTGTTTCACATCTGCGGAACGTGTATCCATCGCACCCCCAAACACACTGTCGAAGTGCTTCATCATCCCCTGTGCCATGGGCGATGCCATAAACTCGACCATCGGCTCGACCATCACAACCTTCGACAGATCGCACTCAGCCAATCCACCAGCATGGTAGTTAGCCACGATGCTCTTGATGGGTTTGCCCAGACTCTGAGCGTAGGTGTTGAACTCGGCGATGCTCTTATAGAATGATTGTGGTTCAAATACCACCAACCCTCGCTTGCCCTCGACGAGCAGTGTCACATCGCCCATCGCCTCGGGCGAGGTGAAGATATGAAGATTGAAATCCTCGAAGGTGTAGCGTGTGACACTCGACGAGATCGCCTCGCCACCCTTTGCAGAGTCGGACGTGTGGGCGCTCACTGCTGCTACCGATAGCAGGCAAAGAGCCGATAAGATTGACTTTTTCATGGTTCTTGCAACTTTTAACATTTGTACTACAAAAGATTTTTACTCTCTTTTCTATCGCAAATATAAAGAGTTGGTTTCACCCATGCAAGAGGGCACTCATTTGTAAGTGAGTTACCTCGAGGTAACTAATGTTGAGTTGCAGAGGGTTAGGAGGCGAAAAAAGTTCCATATATTTTAATGCGAGTGCGAAGTGGCATATTTGTAGATATACCCACCCAACACCGCAGTTATCGGAGCGACCAACACCAGACCGAAGCTACCCACCATCGTATGTAGTATCTCGGCCGAGATATAGGCTCGATTGACGATGCTCTCCATCGGTGCACCCTGCGCCATAAAGGCCATGAATGCGAACATAAAGCTACCCGAGTAGGCAAACAACAGCGTCGTAGTCATACTTCCCACAACGGGCGAGGCCACGTTGAGTCCCGAACGGATCAACTCCTTGGTCGTAAGGTGTGGGGCGTTGACCGACAGCTCATCTTGTGCCGCGGCAATATCCATCGCCACATCCATCACCGCTCCAGCCGACGAGATAAAGATACAGGAGATAAACATCTCCGAGAAGTTTAGATTGGCATAACCAATATACATGAGCGACTCGGCATAGTTCTGCACCGTGCCAGGGATCTTGAAGTAGTGGCCAAAGAGGAGCGCCAACAAGGCCGTAGCAACAACTCCCAACGTAGCCCCCGACAGTGCAACAAACCCCTTACGAGAGATCCCACCAACCAAAAGGATGATGACCAACGTCGTGATAAAGACGATGCCGATCGATGTAAATAGTGGCGAGTAGCCCCTCAACAGAGCTGGGATAAGGAGCTTCCAGAAGGCCAGAGCCGTAAAGATGAACGATATGGCCGCCTTGGCACCCGTTTTGCCTGCAAAGATTATCAAGCAGATGGCAAAGGCGATGATCAACACCAGCGCCACATCTTGTCGATAGAAATCCTCGGCACGTGAGTCGACAATCTCGGTGTGCTCTTTGTTGAGTTTTGAGACGCTCAAAACCTTGTCACCCACAGCAAATATCTTGTCGCGCTGTTTGTTGCCCAGTAGCACATTTCTAGACTCTACAACTTCACCCTTAAATTTACCCGTTTTGATCTCCAACTCCAAACGTTGAGTACCAACCGAGACGACCGTGATATTCTCGACATCGCTATTGTCGACCGAGACCACCACAGCCCTCTCGTAGATTGAATTCTTCAACAACTCTGGATTCTCAAACCCCGTGGGCAAGAAGCATAAGGCAATAATAGCCACAATTACAACAGCTACGAAGCTCAACTCTTTTTTGTTTATCATTCTTTTTACAATTAAATAGTGTAGCGTCCTCCTGAATATAATCCGAGATGACGCTACATCATATGATATAAATCTAATTGATTCCCTGCAATTACAGACCTAGACCTGCAGCCTCGCTGATCTTCTTAGGTACATCCGTGTTGTCGTAGTAACCTACGAATAGGTCAGCGCCTGCACCCATTGCAAATACTGGAACTGGGACTGCGGTGTGAGCGTAAGTCGAGAACTCAAGACCAGCCTTGTTGCAAAGAATTGTCAAACAAGTTGTTGTGAATGGATCGTAACCATCGAAATCCATAAGGTATGTGTAGACATCATCCGAGCTAAATGAGTTGAACTTATTGCCACTTACCGACTGGTAGAATGTCTCGGCCAACAACGCCATCTCGTAGTCCGATACCTCGAAGCTACCTGCGTCCGACATCATCAACAACGATCCGATTGTGAAACCATTAGCATCTGTTCCAGCCTTTGCGTAAGATGTCGAAAAGTCACCCTCGTCGGTTGTCTCGTTGATAAGACCCAACTGCGCTGAGGCGTAGCTCAATGCCTGCTCAAATGCTGTGATGAAATCTGCATCCTCTGCAACATCTGCGTATGACGATGCGCTAGTAGAGTATGAGAATGTAGTCTTGTATCCTGCAGCGAATAGCGAGAAAGAGGCTCTCTGGTTCATCAGAAGATCAAACGAGTTCTCGTAGCTTGTACCTGCGAAACCGAGTGTCAAACCGCCTGTATCGTGGTCACCTGTCACTACGATAAGTGTCTCGTCGGGGTACTGGTTGTAGAACTCTATAGCCTTAGCGATAGCCTCGTCGAATGCAACAACCTCATAGGCTGTTGTGACAGCATCGTTAGCGTGACAAGCCCAGTCGATCTTTCCCGACTCAACCATCATGAAGAATCCGTTGTCGTTCATCAAAACCTCGGCACCTTTCTCGGTGAACTGAGCAAGTGTGATGTCGTTCTCTTCTCCAAAGCTGTCGATGTCGATTGAGTATGGAAGGGCAAATGAGTCGCCCGAGTATACCTCCTCGCCCAACATATTAAGCGTAGCGATAACTGGAGTCGATGCACTTGTAAGGGCGTTAAACTCCGACTTTGTGCATACGAAGTCAAATCCTGCAGCCTCAGCCGATGCAACGAATGCATCGCGAGCGTCAGCGTTTGATGCAGCACCATGCTTGTTGAAACGTGGTGAACCACCTGCGAAGTAGTCGAATCCAGACTCGATCAACTGTGCACCGATCGTAACGTAGTTGTCGCGGTAGCCAGTGTGGGCATAGAAACAAGCTGGTGTTGCGTGGTCGATCGATACGCTCGATACGATACCAACCTTCATACCTGCCTCCTTAGCCTTCTCAGCGATAGTTGGCAGAACTGTCGTTCCATCCTCTGCCGATACCGAAACGAAGTCGATATTTGTCTTTTCGCCTGTTGCCAATGCAGTTGCTGCCGCAGCCGAACATGTGATGTAGCGGTTTGCAGCGTGAGTTGTGATCATTCCTGTCACGGGCAGCGTGCGCATATTAAGGTCACCAATTCCTACGGTTGTAGCTCTTGTCTGCGAAGCTGCCTCTGAGACGAACTCTGAGTAGTTCATTGCAGCCTCAGCCAAGTTGAGCTGTGTAGCCGACATACCATCTCCGATAAAGTAGAAGATATACTTCGCCTTGCCTGTGCTCTCCACCTCGGGAGTCGTAGTCTCAGGAGTTGTTGTCTCAGGGGTTGTTGTCTCGGGAGTTGTTGTGTCTGAGGTTAGATCGTCGATCGTATCCTCCACTACGTCGCTACAAGCCACTGTCGAGATTGCCAATGCAGCAAGAATAAATAACTTTGTAAACTTTTTCATTTTTTTTGTTTTAATTAGTTAATTTGTGTTATTTGTCTGTTTGTGCTGCAAATGTATGGGGCTATTATTTCAAAAATATTTCTTAGATGTTAACATTATGTAAGTTTTCTAAGTGGTGTTATCTTCGAATTGCAACCATGTTAAAGGTGTGTTGGCTATGGGCTTTTTTTTGGGGGGGGGAATGTTGCGCAACGCGCACAAAAAAATGGTGACTAGCTTCACTGCTAATCACCATAATTCACTATATATATATGAGGGTGACTAAGTCCCCTCTTTGTAGAGTTTGAGTAACAAGGATGAGTTTTGGGGCTTCGCGAAGCCTCTCAAACCGCAGCATACAGGTAGTACGTGAGGATTTGAGGGGCGAGGGAAGTGCCGAAAATCGCCTTGTTAGTCGAACTCATCGGCTACTTTACCAAACGAGATGTTATGTCGATCATACCTCCCTGCTCCGACATCTTGTAGAGTCGTTGATTGCTCTTGGGCGAGTCCAACCCACCCAACGCACTCTTGTAGCTTCCGATCTTTATGTAGTCGAAGTTGGCCGTATCCACCTCGGCCGACAACTCATCCCTACCCGAGTACCACCCCACCTTCAACTTAGGGCAGCTCTCTTTGACAAATTTCGCCAACCGAGAGACCTCCGCAGGTTCACCATCGCCACCCATAAAGGAGATGCAACTTATCATATCATTGCGTGCGACTAGCCCTGCAATGGCCTGCGTCGAAAGCTCTTCACCAACATCGTCAGCCAAGTAAGATGAGTGACAGCCCTCGCAAGCGCAAGGGCAGCCACTAATATTCACCGCCAGAGTGATCTCGTCGGGAATCTCGCGAAAGACAATCTTCGTATCGGTATATTTTAGCATTGTGGTTTATTGTAGATTCTGCGACCTGCCTCAACCCGTCGACCCTTGCTAAATCCCTTCACTGGGCGCAAATACCCGATGATACGTGTCCACCATGTGATCTGTTCGCTGCCGCACTTCGGACACACCGTGATGGGTGATTTGGTGATATATCCACACTTGTCGCAGCTGCTATTGGGGATATTAAACGTGAAGTACGACGTACCCTCCTTGATGGCAATATCCATCACCTTAAGGTACTGCTCCTTCGACAAGTGCTCCTCCAAATTGGCGTGAAGTGCCACACCACCATCCAACGTATCGGTGTAATGGCGACCATGTAGGCGCATCTGATCCAACAACGAAACGCTCTGATCGTCGGGCATAAAGAAGTATGACGTGTAGCAGTTGCGATCCTCTGGCACCCAATATCCATCCGCCTTATCCCAATCATAATTCTTGATTCCCAGACCCTCGGCTGGCACAAACTCCGTATTGAAACGCAACTCTTTGGTTGTATTCGCGGTGTTCTCCTTCGAGATTGTCTCGGTGATCAAGCGGCAAAAGGCTCTATACTCCTCGCTATCCTTGATATCCAACCCAAGGTACATTGCCGCCTCGTTGCAGCCATTGATACCGATAGTCAAGAATTGCTGGTTGAGCGATATATAACCCTCATCGTAGACTGGCAACATCCTATTGTCCTGCAACTTAACAAGAATATCGTTATACGCCTGATGATACTTATAGATTCTCGACAACAACACCTTAAGCTCGGCAATCATGATGGCGCGATCCACCTCATCCCACTTTTTGAACTCCTTTTTCAACGCTCTCGACTTTATGAGATTCTGCGTAAAGCGGTTCAAATTGATCGTGATAACAGACTTGCTACCCGTAGCCACTCCGACATTACCCGAGGTGAACGAGAATTCGGGCTTGATAGCGTTTCTCAAACGACAGCAGCTACTCAATGAGTCGGCATTGTCCGAGATATATGTGAAGAATGAGTGACCCTCCGAATACATCTCAGCCGTAAAATCCTTCCAATCCTGATCCAAAAAGTCTGTGCCATCATGCAACATCGCCACCGTCTCGACAGGAAAGGTCAACAGACACTTCTGCCTCTCGGCATTGAACCACTTCATAAACTTCTTCTGGATATAGTTCACCTGATCGTAGCTCACCTTCGAGCCATCGGGGAATACAAAATCGTCGAACATCGAAGCCCAATAGTACTTGTCGAAGTACGACACATTGGTAAATGGCGATTGGAAACTGCGATTTCCTGCTGGCTGATTGATCGTATAGACGATATTTTGGAAACACTGCTCCACGACATCCGAGATGCACTTGTCACCCTTAATGCTCCTCGAAACCACCTCGCCCTCGCGCAGATAGAAGTCGTCGCCCCACTCCTTAACACAGTAATGAGTAAAGACATTGAAGAACTCGGCAAAGGCTACAGCCCCCTGAAATTGCGACGAAAGCAAGAATACAAGGTTGTTGAACTGGCCGCAGAACGAGTTCAAGTTGTGTGGAGCCACAGTGTTGAGTCTATCCAAAGACGACGTTCCACGAGTGAGGAATGGATACATATTCACCGCCACACAGTATGGCTTGATGGCTGGAGCCGAGTTCTCGTCGTGCTTATAGATCACACGCGATTGCAGATCCTTCACATAGTTGGGCACATCATCACCAAATCGACTCTTTAGCTCCTCGACCACGCGATAGCGGCTGATCTCCATATTGGTCGTCTTGTACAACTCCGCCTCCAGAGTGGCCACATTCTTATTCTGCACATTGGCATTAGCATCAACCTCCGAGGCCTCGGCCGCATTGTCTCCGCTCGAAGCGTAGCTCTCGATATACTCCGCGCGCCCCTTGATAAAACGGATCTCCTTGTGCTTCTCGCGATAGATGATATACAACTTCGCCACGTGTGGATAGTTGGCCATCAACCACACCTCGACACGGTCTTGGATCTCCTCAACCTCCAACGGCAGGTCGCACTCGATCTTAGACTCCACGAAGCCCAGAATCTCATTCTTACCAATACGCACAGATGGGATATTAGCACTCGCCTTCAACACGGCATTTACAATCTTTTGTGGGTCGAACTCTCTGCGTTCGCCATTTCGCTTAATTACTTGCATAGCAATATATTTTTAAATTCTCAGACTCTATTGGTGTAACTATGCAAGAGGCAGAACAGATGACATATTTATCATCCCACTTCGAGTAGCAGACCTATTGCCTCACAAAAATATACAAAAAAAGAGGTAGAGACGATTTATTGGCCACGAAATAATGAACAAGTTGTTGACACATCTCCAACTCAACCCCCATTCGTCTATATACCAATAATATATCCTCTCTACCTCGGTAGAATATTATCTCCGACCTACTTCTTTTTGCCACCTTGGCGTGACTTGCGAGTTTTGTAGGCTGCTCGCATCTTTGCGGCACCCGATATAACCTCACCCTTTTGGCGATAACGCTTCTTGGTGTTCAATTTAATGTCGCCATCCTCGGGTTTGCGCCCTTTGAAGGTGATCGAAAATTCTCCTATTGATTTACTCTCTTTGTCGCTCATGAAAGACATTTATGTTAATTAATCCAGTGTAAAGTGAAGCGCCGCGCCGCCCGACTCCAATAGATCGAGCTTAAGCACATCACCATACTTCACACTCTGTTGCGTGATCTCAATATTGGTGCGGCTCTTCAACTCGGGGTTGTCTTGATACAACTTCACGCTATACGTTTTTCCCTTTTCCAAGAACTCCTTGGTGTCGATCTCCACACTGCGCGCACCAGTGGTCATAGTACCTACGAACCACTCCGTACCGCTGCGACGAGCCATCGTTATATACTCTCCGATCTGGCCGTCGATGGCGCGTGAATCATCCCACACCGATGGGATATTGTACCAATACTCCAACTCCTGCTCTCCGCGATAGAGGTTTGGTTTGTCGTACCAGAACATAAATTGTAGTGGGCTATAGTAGACCGCCGCCATGGCCAACTGCTGTGCGCGAGTGGTCTGAATACGGTTGCTAAAGTAGCAGATCGTGTAGTCACCAGCACCGCACAAGAAGCGGGTAAATGGCAACATCAAGTTGTTGAATGCATCGGGCATCTCCTCGTTGCCGCGGATACCCTCCTGCGTCATCAAGTTGGGATAGGTGCGCGAGAAGCCTGTTGGGCGATACTCATCGTGGATGTCGACCAACATCTCATACTCGGCACACTTGGCCACCGCCTCGTGCAGCCACTTGGTAGCCTCTTGGCTGCCCACGTTCACAAATCCAAACTTCAAACCCTTGATACCCCACTCCTTGTAGATCGGCAATATCTCGTCCAACTGCTTGGTGAGGGCGATCTGGTTGACATAGACCAAGATACCTACACCCTTGCTGGCTGCGTAGTCACACATCTCCTTCATACGGATGTCGGTCGTAGAGGCTACAAATCGAGCGTCGGATTTATGATCTCGCTCTGGGCCATACCAACCTGCATCGAAGTGGGCATACTGCAATCCTCGCGCAGCCACAAAATCGACACCCTCTTTTCCACCCTCGTGGTTGAGGATCGTCGCACGAAACACCTTTCCAGGTTTGATCCACGATGGATCCTCGATCTTGCATGGCTCATTTAGATTCAAGAATAGATCGTTGTTGTTGATCAGATCCGTCGGCTTATTAGCCGCCATGATTGTTCTCCATGGCGTTTTGTATGGGGCTGTGAAACGCACATCGCTGGCCAACTTCGTGATCAAGGTGTTGGCCTTGCGTGGGTCGAGGTTGAATCGTCCGCGCGCGTAGTCGACCATCGCCGCCTCGCCAATAGCCACCGATACTCCACCATCGAGCTTCATAGTAACGGGGCGTTCACAATCCTTCTCCCACCCCTCTAGCTTGGTCAACTCATATGGCCCTTGCGCCCATGTCGAGTAGTAGGCCATAGTGTTGTTGGGCATCGTAAAGGTTGTCGCCTCCGATGTGATTACCAACTCCTTGCCCGCAGGGGCTAGGATGTCGTACTGAAATGCCACTCCCTCGTCATAGGCTCTCACCACGATATTCATGCGCTTGGACTCGGCACTCAGCTCGAATGTCAACTCGTTGTATTTGTCCTTGACTGTCGAGCGCTCACCATAGACCGTCTGCCAACTCTCGTCGACCGATCTAGTTTGGCTACCCACAAATTGCAGGTCACCACACCACGCCCGACCGTCGATGTCGAACCCTAGGCGGCTCTCATTCACGATCTCCTTACCCTCGAACTTAACCGAGAAGTATATCGTGCGGCTATCTGCGCTACTGAGCTTCTGGCAAAATTGAAATTCATACTTTTTGTCGGGTGACTTCAGCTTCGTAACACTCTTTTTAATCAGTGTCTCAGCGGCCAACGACTGCACTGCAAATGCGCAGATCATCAGAAGGGTTAGCAGTTTTGCTCTTTTCATCTCTTTTTAGGTTTGTTTTCGCCCACAAAGATATAAAAATTAATCGTTTCGCAAGGCTCACCCCCCCCAAAAAAACATATACTCTATATACAATTATTAAAATAATTTATTACCTTTGCGGCCATATATCCATATATATACTATGTGTAATCTGGATTTTTAACTTTTAATCAATATAAATTATGTTTCTAGACTCTACTACTACTGCTGTCGAGACCACCACAGATGTGACCTCTATGGCGACAGAGATGGTTGACTTCTTGGGAGGAATGTCGACCACACAGCTTATTCAATGGATTACGGAGATAACAATCTCTATTGGATCCAAACTCCTATTGGCACTTCTGATCTATCTGGTTGGAGCGTGGGTTATTGGCCGCATCGTTGGTGTTATGCAGAGCGTTTTCAACAAACGCAGTGTCGATGTATCGTTGGGTTCGTTCCTAATTAGCTTGGTACGAATCGTGTTGATGATCATCTTGGTCTTTACGATTGTCGGGGTGTTGGGTATCAATACTAGCTCGTTCTTGGCGCTCTTTGCATCGGCAGGTTTGGCTGTTGGTATGGCACTCAGCGGCACTTTGCAGAACTTTGCAGGCGGAGTATTGATCCTATTCTTGCGTCCATTTCAGGTGGGTGACTTTATCGAGGCTCAGGGCTTCTCGGGTACGGTGAAGGAGATCTCGCTATTTAGCACAATCCTCAACACGTTGGACAACAAGACTATCATCATCCCCAATGGTTCACTCTCGAACAACTCCGTAAACAACTACTCGAAGGAGTCGACACGTTGCGTAAGCTGGGTATTTGGTGTAGCTTATGGTACCGACATCTCGAAGGCGACAGATATTTTGAATGAGTTGTTGGACAACAACGAGTTTGTATTGCAGGACAACGCTCGCGTAATTGAGCTAACGGCATTGAGCAGTAGCTCGGTCGATATTGTTGTCAAGGCGTGGTGCCAATCGGCTAACTACTGGGCGCTGTACCACTCGATGAATCGTCGTGTATACGACACATTCAATGCCAAGGGTGTGGAGTTCCCATTCTCTCAGTTGGATGTCAATATTAAGGGTAATAAATAATCATTTTAATTTGGATAAACGATGAAGAAGTTTTTTGGATCACTCCTACTTTTTGTTGCGCTATCAGCATCTCAGGGTGCATCGGCGCAGCAGGCCGACGACTCGTCTTGGACGCTCGGCGGTAATTTTGGATTGAACTTCACACAGGTGAGCTTTAGCAACTGGGCTGCAGGAGGAGAGAATGCATTGGGTCTCAATGCACAGTTCAACTACTCGGCCGACTACAAAGAGGGTAAGCACCTGTGGAACAACCGCGTAGAGTTGGCCTATGGTCTCAACAACACCGAGACTACGGGTACTCGCAAGACCAACGACAAGATCTATTTGTCGTCGACCTACGGTTATGAGGTCGCCAACAATCTGTATGTTAGTGGATTGTTGACATTCCAGTCGCAGTTTGCCGATGGTTTCTCATACGCTAGCGATGGCACACGCACGTTGACCTCGACAGTTATGGCACCAAGTTATCTCACAATTGGAGGTGGTTTGACATGGACACCCAACGACTGGTTTACAGCGACATTTACCCCTGCAACATGGCGCGAGGTATTTGTCCTCAACGACTTTCTATCGGATGCAGGATCTTATGGTGTCGATGCTGGCAGCCACTCGTTTGCTGAGGCTGGAGCCAACTTGCAGTTGACAGCTAATAAGGATATCATGAAGAATGTAAACCTCTACTCGCGTTTGATTCTCTTTTCGGACTACTTGGAGAATCCGCAGAATGTGGATGTCAACCTCGAGGTTCAGCTCAACATGGCGATCAACGAGTGGTTGAGTGCATTCGTATCGGCTAATATGGTCTACGACGACAACATCAACTTGTTGCGCAACGATGAGACATATGGCCCTGCGTTGCAGTTCAAGGAGAGCCTTGGAATTGGTCTACAGCTTCAGTTCTAGTTGAAGTTAGTTAATAAGAATCGGGCTACTCCACAAACACGTGAGGTAGCCCGATCTCTTTTTATAACTCATAACTTACAGCTTCCGCTCAATCACACTACCCTGCCCGTAGTCACTCACCTTACCATTGGTAGTGAGTTTCACATTGTTAGCATTGTCGTCGATCACCACTGGATAGCCCGTCTCGTTGACCAACGTTACGTTGTTCGAGATGTAGTTCTCCTCCTTGGCCAAGTTGCCGATGGTGTAGCTATCGCCACCCAACGAGATATACATATCATCCTTGACCTCCAGCCCCTCGCCTCGACGCAGGATCACGTTGTGGCCACTGCCGAAGATGTGCGCCAAGTGGCGACTTCCGTTGCCCACATACTTATTCTCCCCTTCGTAAGGTATGATGGTGATGTCAATCTCAGCATCGCGGTCGCGGTTACTCACAAAACGTAGTGCTGGCCCAAACTCAGCATCGGCACGACAGTTGACAATCTTACCATTGTTATTGATCGAGAACCCATCTTGACACCCGATAAGTGTACAGTTCTCTACATAACGCGTTCCACTGCCCAACGTTAGCGAGATTCCACTGCGTGCGTGTTTGACCACGCAATCGCGAATTACGATATTACCGCCCGTGGGCTGTGTCACCATCTGGCCATTGATATAGGTTGTACCTTCGGCATAGGTGCGGATTCCATCCTCGCCCGTCGAGAGTGTATAACCCTCGGGAAGTGTGTAGCCAAAGACCGTCTTGAAGTCGATCTTATCGGCAGCCGACCCTGAACCCTTTTCGGCCAATATATCATCGGTCGATACCATCTCACCCTCGATATAACACCCCTCGATAAGCGGATCCATCGCCCCCTGCATAAATAGATAGTGGCCATATGCACGGTGGATTATGCGACAATCCTTGACATGGTTTCTCGTTCCGCGGATCAGGCAGGCGCTATGCTTGCGATGTGCGATCGTGCGTTGTGCACCCTTGCCAAAGACCTCGCCATAGCCATAGGGTTTCGAGCCACGTGAGCGGATCTCCACCCCCTCTATACGATTATCCATACCATCTAAGGTGACGTTACACCAACCATATCGCGGACTATCGTCGACACTGCCCACATCGACCAACGTCAACCCCTTGACCACATTCGAGTTGCCGATGATATGCAGCTCGGCCACCTCAAAGAACTCTCGCCCCTCAAATGCACTAGCCACACCACTCTCGACCTCAACAACCACCCCCTCGAGGTCGTAGCAGCTGCCACTACCCTCGACCAACAACAGTGCGTGAGTGATCTGATTCTCGCGCACGTAGGTCTGTTTGGGGTACCTGCCCACCTTGACATCGTCGACACTTATGCGATAGGTGCCAGGAGTCATCGTTACCGACACGCTATCTTGGCTCAAATAGGGAATAAGCTCCTCTAGCGACGACACTTCGATCGTCGAACTGCCGTGTACTTTAGAGCAAACAGTTGCAAACCCTATGGCTGCCGCCAATAGAATTGCAACTGTAAATAGCTTTTTTTTCATCGGATATAATAGGAGGGTTCTAATTTTTCATTTTTTACTCCAAAATTTAGGACAAGAACCCGTAACATCCTAAATTGAAGCGTTTATCT
>JBCQUH010000022.1:0-31006 GCA_047174185.1 Rikenellaceae bacterium
TATTAGCTTGTTGCGTTTTTACAATGAGGTCCGAAGCGGATTCGAACCGCTGTACAAGGTTTTGCAGACCTTTGCCTAGCCACTCGGCCATCGGACCAGTTTTTGTTCGTCGGTGCGTGAAACGCATGCCTGCGAAATGGTTGTGCAAAGATAGGTGAAAAAAAGATAATTCGCAAATAATTATTGGAAAATCGGCTGAAATTAATCGAAATTGTTGGTGGGGTGGTGGTGGATAATCTTTTAGGGCTGCCCAGTAGGACTCAGTGTGACTCAGAAATTCTCAGTTTGACTCAGCTGGTTCTGAAAATTTCTGAATCAAACTGAGTCAAACTGAGTCAAACTGAGAATTTCTGAGTCGTGCTGAGAGAGGCGTTACCGTCGACAATATAGAGGAGATACGAAGTATCTCAAGCTCCGCGGCGAGCACGCCGCTAACGTTGGGCGAAGCCGAATTCGTGGTTTGAGACTGCAAAGGTTGCTATGCGTAGGCGGCAGGTGGGGGCTGCGTCGAGGATCGCCTCGGCGCACGAGGTGATTGTGGCACCCGTGGTGAATACATCGTCGACTAGCAGCACATCGCGGTCGGCAAATTGTGTGGGGTCGATCACCTTAAACAGATTCTCGACATTCGCCCAACGCTCCGTGCGTTGGGTGGTCGCCTGAGCCGAGTTGTGGCGCGTGCGTCGTATGCCGCGGTAGATCACCTTGCAGCTTAGCGCTTGGGCGATCCCCTCGGCCAACATCTCCGATTGGTTATATCCGCGTTTGAGTCGACGCAGCGGATGTAGCGGCACGGCCACCACCGCCTCAATATCGTGGTACGCCTCTCCTTCGCGAAGCTCCGTGCCCATCCATCGTCCGAGCCTCAGGCCGTGGCGATACTCCGTATTGTACTTAAATCGGTGTATGAGATCTCGCCAACGGCTGTTGTGAATGTAGAATATAAATGCCGCAGCATGCACTATCTCGGGGCGGATATTCTGCATACGCTCTGCCATCGGGTTCGAGCGTTCGTCGCGCCAATAGTAGGTCAGTGGCGCGTCGAGCATGCAGGCGGTGCAGATGTGTTGCGAGGTGTGTGCCAACTCCTTGCCACACACCGCGCAGCTCGGCACAAAGACCAGATCGACGATCGGGGCGATGTACTCCTCCCACACCCACCTCAATGGGTTATATCTACTACTGCGGATCGACATTGAATGTGAGGTGTATTCCGCGAAACTCCTTGCTGATGCTTAGCCACTTAGCCACCACCTCGCGCAGGGCTTGGCGCGCCTTGGCCGACGATGCTCCGCTCTCGATCTTGAGCACGAAGCTTACGATCCACTCTCCATGCATGCGGTCGATGGGCGGAGCCACGGGACCACGCACACGTCGTTGGAATTGCTCGCGCAACAGGGTCGAGAGGGCGTTGGAGCCGCGATGCAGACGCTCCACATTGGCGTGGCGCAGCGTGATCTCGATTATGCGTGAGTAGGGTGGATAGAAGAACGCCTCGCGTTCGCGCAGCAGCTCGCGCGCCATTGTTTCGTAGTCGTTGTCGATCACCCACTGGAGGGTGCGGTGGGTTGGTTGTCCTGTCTGGATCACCACCTCGGCATGGCTGCCGCTGCGTCGTCCTGCGCGCCCTGCCACCTGCGTCATGAGCGAGTAGGCGCGCTCCTCGGCTCTGAAGTCGGGGTTGTTGAGCATGTTGTCGGCATTGAGAATCCCCACCAACGTGACATGGCCGAAGTCTAACCCCTTGGCTATCATCTGTGTACCCACCATTATGTCGCTCTGGTGCGCGGCGAAGTTGCCTATTATCTGCTCGAAGGCGCGTGGCGAATTGGCCGTATCGCGGTCGAGACGTATGGTGCGTGCCGAGGGTATAAATTCGTTGAGCTGCGCCTCGATCTTCTCGGTGCCGAACCCCATGGGGCGCACCTCGCCATTGCCGCACGAGGGGCAGCGCTGAGGAATCAACGAGGCGTGGTCGCAGTAGTGGCAGACCATGCGCCCATCGGCCTTGTGCATCGTCAACGACACATTGCAGTTGGGGCAGCGCGCCACCCAGTGACACTCGCCACACTCGATGTAGGGCGAAAATCCGCGCCTGTTTTGAAATAACATCGACTGTTCGCCACGCGCCACACGCTCCTCAATGCGCGTGAGCAACTCCGTGTTGAAGTGGCCACGACGTGCTCCGCGACGTGCCGCGCGTTGGGTGTCCGACAGGGTGATCGTGGGGAGCTGCGCTTGGGCAAATCGCTCGGTGAGCACAGCCTTGCCGAACTTTCCGCTCTCGGCATTTGTCCAACTCTCCAACGAGGGTGTGGCGCTACCCAGCACCACCTTTGCCCCATGTGCAGCGGCCAATATGTGTGCGCAGTCGCGTGCGTTGTAGAGCGGTGCAGGCTCGGCCTGCTTATAGCTTGAGTCGTGCTCTTCGTCGACGATTATTAGTTGCAAGTTGTTGAGTGGCAGGAATATGGCCGATCGAACGCCAATCACGAAGTTGCCCCCCTCGCTCTGCTCAGATAGTCGCATAAATATCTCGCTGCGTCGTCGCATCGTGAGTTTCGAGTGGTAGGGGGTCACACGCGAACCAAATATCCGCTCCATACGTTCGATGAGCTGTGTGGTGAGTGCAATCTCGGGCAACATCAACAACACGTCGCCCCCAGCGTTGAGCTGCTCGGCAATCAGATGGATGTAGACCTCGGTCTTGCCCGAACCCGTCACTCCGTGCAGCAGCGTGCATGGGCGTTGTGTGTGGCCGTCGCGGATCGCCTCTAGGGCTAGCTGTTGGTGGGGGGTGAGGGGTGGTAGTGCGAAGTGTATGTTACCCCTCGACTCGAGGTTGCGATCGCGTAAATTTAGCTCGATCAACCCCTTGGTGGCCAGCTGTTTAACCACCGTCATCTCATGTGTTACTAAACGTCGCGGAATCTCGCCCGATCGGGTGTAGTTCTCACCCTGTATCGAGGCGATCATGCTCAGTGCATCCGCCTGTCGTGGGGCGCGACGCGATAGCTTATCGACCCATTGGTCGACCTGCTCACAGCTCGCCTTTAGTGTGATGTAGTATTCGGTCGCAGGGGTATACTCCGCCTTGGCAAACTCCTCGCCACTGCGTCCTTGGGGCTTGACCAACGAGGGTAGCGCCGCCTGCATCACCTCGCCCAACAAACACATATAGTAGTCGGCAATCCACTCCCAGAAGGCTCTGCGACGTTTGTCGACCAGCGTCGACGAGTATAGCCGCCTCTCGACACATCGGATACGTTTCACATCGGGACGTTCATTACCTATGCGCCAGACGATGCCCGTGTAGTAGCGCACCGTAGGGTAGCCCATCTGCACCGCCACACACTCCCCCTCGACGAGGGTTGCGAACTCCTCGTCGTCACTCACCTCGTAGCTCAGCAGCCCGAGTGGCAGCGGCAGTAGTATGTCGGCATATCGTGGCATCGGCTACAAAGGTATATAATTTTTGCCTTGAAAACTACCCTTCGCCTCCAACTCTCGTTCGAATTTCGCCAGCAGCGAGTCGTTGCGCACCAAGCCCCAATTTGGGCCATGGTGGTAGCGTGGCGGTGCTTCGCTTGCGAAACGCTCCACCACGAAGTTGGGGTTGAGGTTCTCCAACAGCTCGATGAAAAAGGTGATGTAGCCCTCCATCGTCCAGAATCGAAACTCCTCGGGGCGCTGGTCATACTCCACCTGCATGGCTGTGTCGCGAAAGATCTGCAACTGGTGGAACTTGATGGTGGTCAGCGGCAGCGCGTTGATCGTGTTGATCTGGTGTCGCAGATCGTCGTCGCTCTCACCTGGCAGACCCAATATAAAGTGTGCTCCGCAGTGTATGCCGCGCTGTGCGCTCTGCTCCACCGCCCAGCGCGACTGTTCGAATGTGTGGCCGCGGTTGATGCGTTGGAGCGTGGCATCGTAGCATGACTCCACGCCATACTCGATGGCCACATATTTGTGGCGCGCCAACTGCACAAAGTAGTCCAACTTCTGCTCATCCACACAATCGGGGCGCGTGCCGATCACCACACCCACCACATCGGGGTGCGCCAACGCCTCGTCGTAGAGCGCGCGAAGATGCTCCAGCTCAGCGTAGGTGTTGGAGTAGGATTGGAAGTAGGCCAGATAGTGCGAGGCGCGACGGTAGCGGTTGTTGTGAAATCCGATCCCCTCGTTAATCTGCTCTGTGACACTTAGTTGCGGTTGGCAGTAGGAGGGGGTAAAGGCCGCATTGTTGCAAAACGTACATCCACCGACCCCCACTCGTCCATCGCGATTGGGGCAGTTGAGCCCTGCATTGATGGTCACCTTCTGGACGCGCGCACCAAATTGTCGCTTGAAATAAGCGGCATAGGAGTTGAAGCGACGGCCGTCGAAGCGCTCCATCGCCTCGGCTAGTGTGAGTGGTGTGTGTGGCATGACGTTAGTATCTTGTCAATATCTTTTGGTGATAAACGTGCTACAATCGTGTTAAAATTTATATCTTTGTTTTGCAATCGAGAGTTGCGGTAATTTAAAATCAATGGTAACCTGTTATGTCTGAGTCAAATAATAATAAATCTCATCAGAGTGTGGAGCTAGATCTCAACGAGGCGGTGGCGCAAGGAAGTTATGCAAATTTGGCCATAATATCTCACTCATCGTCGGAGTTCATCCTCGATTTCGCAGCCATCCTACCTGGCATCTCTAAGCCAAAGGTCAACAACCGTGTGATCCTAACCCCCGAACACGCTAAGCGTTTGATGGGGTTGCTCAAAGAGAATGTGTCGCGATATGAGCAGAACTATGGTGCCATAGAGGTTCACAAACAATCTGCCGCACAGGAGCAACTATCCTCACTAGCCATGCGCTCCAAGGTGGGCGAGGCATAGGCTAACCGCTTGATAATCCTTGTGATAGACTAAATATACTAAACCAAAACCTAACCTAGCATCTGTTATTACAGATGATTAAGTGCAAACGGAGCTAGCTCCATTTGCACTTAATTTTTTGCGCCTCTCGCTCGCTATAACCAATATTTATCGACTCATCAAGAACTCTTTGAACTCCTCGAAGCTCTTGCCCATCTCGAAGCTCTGCTTCTCACCCGCCATAAACGCCTTCAATGGTGCTGGGATCTCTACCTCGCCACCGATGATTGGCTCTACCGTGTCGAGGAACTTCGCAGGGTGAGCCGTCTCCAAGAAGATTCCGCGCTCGCCTGGCTGCAACATCTCGCGCAATGCACGATAGCCGCAAGCTCCATGAGGGTCAAGCAGATAGCCCGTTCTATCCAACGTCGTCTTGATAGTCTCGGCAATCTCCTCGTCGTTGTACGACACACCGCTCACCTCGTTGCAAATCGCCTCGTGCGAACCATATAGATCCAACACACGCGCGAAGTTGCTCGGATCACCCACATCCATTGCATTGGCAATCGTCGAGATCGACGGACGTGGCGTATACTCGCCCGTCTTGAGGTACTGCAAGAATATATCGTTGCGGTTGTTGGCCGCGATAAATCGCTTGATCGGCAGACCCATCTTCTTGGCAATCAAACCAGCGGTGATATTACCGAAGTTACCACTTGGCACACAGATCACCAGATCCTCCTCCTTGCCCTCGCGCTTCATCTGCGCATAGGCGTTGAGGTAGTAAAATGCCTGTGGCAAGAAGCGTGCAACGTTGATCGAGTTGGCGCTCGTCAACTTCATCTTTTGATTCAACTCAGCGTCCATAAACGCCTGCTTAACAAGTGATTGGCAGTCGTCAAATACTCCGTCAACCTCTATGGCCGTGATGTTCTGACCAAGCGTTGTAAACTGCACCTCCTGAATCTTGCTCACCTTCCCCTTGGGGTACAACACATAGACATGGATGCCATCGACACCCAAGAATCCGTTGGCCACCGCACTACCCGTGTCGCCCGACGTAGCAACCAATACATTGACCTGCTCCTTGTTGTCATCCTGTGCGATAAAGTGACCCAACATACGAGCCATAAAACGACCTCCCACATCCTTGAACGCAAGCGTCGGGCCATGGAACAACTCCAACGAGTAGATATCGGGATCGATACGCACAACGGGCGTTGTGAAGTTCAGCGTGTCATTCACGATCCTCTTCAGACTCATCGCGTCGATATCGGTTCCGAAGATCGCATAGGCCAACGCATAGGCCATCTCCTGAAACGACATGCGGTCGATATTGGCGAAAAACTCCTGAGGCAACTCCTTGATAACCTCGGGCATGTACAAACCCTTGTCGGGCGCTAGACCCTTAACCACCGCCTCTTTGAGCGTGGCCATCGGAGCCTGTTTGTTTGTGCTGTAGTATAGCATATTATTTAAGTTTTATTTTAGTTACGCTTTATGATCGAAGATTTTACCCCTTCGTAGGTGTTAGCAACAGTTCAATAAACTCCGCTCCGCTGATCTCGCCAAACGAACCCTCGCGGCACGACTCCTCGTCGTAACGCTCCACCGAGTCGCCCTCCCACGCAGGGTCGTAGATCACAAATGGAACCGCCTCGCGAACATGCGTGCGCAGTTTGCAGGGGGTCGGATGGTCGGGCAAAATAGCTATGCGAACTGGCTCCTCGAACCCCTTCACCGCCTCGACGATGGGGCGCACTGCGCGCTCGCTTAGATACTCTATCGTGCGAATCTTCAACTCATAATCCCCCTCGTGACCAGCCTCGTCGCTAGCCTCGATGTGTAGATATACGAAATCCTCACTGCGCAACGCCTCGATGGCCGCCTCTGCCTTCGCCTCATAGTTGGTGTCGTACAGACCCGTCGCACCCTCCACCTCGATGGGGGTGAGACCTGCGTATACGCCAATTCCCTTGATCAAATCAACGGCCGAAATCACCGAACCGCTCTCTATATCATACGTTGCCGTCAATGGCTCCATCGCTGGTTTGTAGCCTGGTGACCACGCCCAAATAGAGTTGGCTGGATCCTTACCCTCGCTCACCCTTTTGAGGTTGATAGGGTGGGCGGCCAACAGCTCTTGCGAACGCAACGTGATGTCGTTCAGCAGCTTTGCTGTCTGCGCAGCACTCATTCGCCCCTCTGCGCCTGCTCTCTGCTCCTCGCTTGCTGTCTCATATTCGCCCACCATAACATCGCGAAATGGTGTGCCTGGGACATTGTGCGGAGGGGTGCAGCTCAAATACTTATTCCCACCCTTGATCTTCAACAGATGGCGATACGACACTCCTGCATGGAGGCTCACAACATCGTCGCCAAGCTCTCTCTCCAGATACTCAATCAGCTCCGTCGCCTCTTCCGTCGAGATGTGACCTGCCGAGTGGTTCTTGATCGCGCCATCCTCGGTCACCGTGATGAGGTTGCAACGCATAGCCATCTCCCCCTCCTCGATCTCGATACCCATGCTCGCAGCCTCCAACGCTCCGCGACCCTCGAATACCTTCGGGATGTCGTAGCCCAAGACTGCCAAATTAGCAATCTCGCTACCTGGCTCATAAGGCTCTGGTACAGTATTGAGCATGCCGCATCTACCAGCTGCCGCCAACGCATCGATCGCTGGTTTCGCGGCTGCTTGCAGTGTTGTACGACCGCCCAACTCCTCGATTGGGTGGCCTGCCATACCATCTCCTAATACTATTATATACTTCATCGTTTATGTCTGCTCTATCTAATATTGGCAATCGAAATAATGTCGGCAAAGACTCCTGCGGCCGTCACCGCAGCACCTGCGCCATAACCCTTGATGACCATCGGCTGCTCCTTGTAGCGCTCCGTGGTGAGCATCACCGAGTTGTTGCTTCCCTCCAACTCATAGAATGGGTGTTGAGCATCGACCATCTGCAAACCAACCGAACCTTTGCCACCCTCCAACTTCGCCACGAAACGGAAGCGCAAACCCTTCGCCATAGCATCGGCACGCTTCTGCTCAAACTCTGCATCCAACTCAGGCAGCTTCGCCCAAAACTCCTCGATCGAGCCGTCGAACAACTCCGCAGGGATAAACAGCTGCTTCTCGACATCCTCCTGCTCCAATCTGTAACCACCCTCGCGCGAGAGGATCACCAACTTGCGCACTACATCCGAGCCATTGAGATCCAATCGCGGATCTGGCTCGCTATATCCCGCCTCCTTGGCCATCATAATCGCCTTCGAAATAGGGGTCTGGGCATCCATCACATTGAACAGATAGTTGAGCGTACCCGACACCACGGCCTCGATTCTCAAGATCTTATCACCGCTATTAATCAACGAGTTAATCGTATTGATGATGGGCAATCCTGCGCCCACATTGGTCTCGAACAAGAACTTCACGCCACGTCGACGAGCCGTCTCCTTCAACTCCACATACTTCTCATACTCACTCGAGGCAGCGATCTTGTTGGCCGCCACCACCGATACATTATTATCCAACAACTCTCTGTAGATCGACGCTACCGATGCATTGGCCGTGCAATCCACAAACACCGAGTTGATGTTGTTCATCTCCAAAATCTCCTTGCACAACTTCTCGGGCGTAGCCTCCATCGTCGACTCGGCCAACAGCTCCTTGTAGTTGCTCAAATCAATACCGTCGGGATCTACCACGCATCGCTTCGAGTTGGCAACCCCCACGACGTTGATTTTCAACGCCTTGTCGGCCATCAACGTAGCCTGCTGTGAGCGGATCTGCTCCACTAAATTGGCTCCTACCAACCCCACACCTGCCACAAACAGGTTGACAACCTGATGCTCCGACAAGAAGAACGAGTCGTGGATCACATTCAACGCCTTGCTCAACTGTGGTAACTTAACCACAAACGAGATATTGGTCTCCGATGCCCCCTGAGCACACGCGATAACGTTGATTCCGTTGCGCCCCAAGGTGTTGAACAGCTGCCCTGCGATGCCTGGCGTGTGTTTCATATTATCACCCACAATCGCCACTGTAGCCAAATCGTGCTCCACCGTCACATTCTCGATCTCGCCCAACTCAATCTCCTGAGCAAACGCCTCATTCAACAGAGCCGCCGCCTGCTCGGCATCGCTATTACGCACACCGATCGAAATATTATTCTCCGACGAGGCCTGCGACACCAAGAATACACTTATGCCACCCTTGGCCAACGCCTTGAAAATCCTATAGTTAACACCAATCACGCCCATCATGCCCAATCCCGAGACCGTAATCAGACTCGTGTCGTTGATCGACGAGATACCCTTGATAGCCTTGCCCTCCTCCTTGCTCTTCTCACGTGTGATCAAAGTGCCTGGAGCGGTGATGTTAAATGTATTCTTCACCACGATCGGGATGTTCTTGTGATAGACTGGGTAGATCGTCGGAGGGTAGATCACCTTCGCGCCGAAGTTACACAACTCCATCGCCTCAACGAACGACAAGTGGCTAATGACATTCGTATTGCGGATCACGCGAGGGTCGGCCGACATAAATCCATCAACATCCGTCCAGATCTCGAGAATCTGGGCATCCAACGCCGCAGCCAATATCGCCGCCGTGTAGTCCGAGCCACCGCGCCCCAAAGTCGTCGCCTCGCCACTCTTGGCATCCGACGAGATGAAACCTGGCAGCAGACTCACGCGTGTGTGTTGCGCAAAACGCTCTACGATCAACTTGTTCGTAGCGTCGAAATCAACCACATGTTTGCCATATTGTGGATTGGTCTTGATCAACTCTCGAGAGTCGATAAGTGTCACATCATCCAATATATACGAAATAACGCTCGACGACATACGCTCGCCATAGCTCACAATGGTATCCATCGTCTTGGTCGACAAATCGCGAATCAAGCTGATCCCCTTGAAGATGTTTCCTAACTCCTCAATAAGGGCTGCCACGCGCCCCTTGACCTCCGCTTGGTTGGCGCTATTTACGATCCCCTCGATCATGTCGTTGTGACGCGTTGCGATGCGCTCCAACAACTCTACATAGTTATCGCCGCCCTGCTTGGCTGCGTTCGCTGTAGCTATGAGTAGGTCTGTGACCCCTCCAAAAGCCGATACCACGACTACCAACTCCTCGTTCGACGAGTTGACAATCTGCTGAACATTCTCCAGACTCGCTACCGATCCTACCGATGTTCCTCCGAATTTCAATACTTTCATATACTCTATTATCTCTATTTTATTTTTGCTCCATCTGTCGCCACTTTGTCTACGTGGCTCAAATCGCAAAGATAGGATTATTTTGTCGATTTAGCAAAATCTAAGCCCCCTATTTTCGCCATCCAACGCGCGCGCGTATATATTTTTATAACTACTGCTCGGTGGGTGTGGAACTCTCCAGAGTGTTAATAGGTTGATTTTTAGTTTGCTATATGTTTTTGCAGTTGCTCAGCAAGACTCAGTAATTCTCAGTGGAGGAGGAGGGGGTGCTGAGAATTTCTGAGAAAGACTGAGAAGAGCTGAGAAGAACTGAGAAATGCAGAGTGGTGCCAACCGAATGGGCTGCCGAAAGGTTGTCGGGGGGGCTTTTTTGCGAACGCAGTTCGCAAAAAAAATGTTTAGAGGTCTAAATTATTTGTTGAAAGTTTCATAAAAATAATTTAGACCTCTAAACATCTGAGGCTGAAAGCCGCAGAAAAGCCCCCGCTAAAAGAAAAGCTCCGCGGCGAGCACGCCGCCGCCGCCCGCGCAGGGCAGTTGGCGAAAGCCCCCAACAAACGCGAAAAAACTACTTTATAATAAACACATCCTCGTTGTCACGTTTCATGTGGTATGTTTCGCGAGCGTAGCGCACCAGTTCTTCGTCGCTTTTGAGGCGTTCGAGGAGTGTGCTATCGCGTGTTATTGACTCTTGATACTCTTGTCGTTTATGCTCCAATTTCGATATCTCGATATTGATGCTCAGGGCGTGGAACAGGTCGCGCGCGATGAAAAATATTATCAGAGCCGATATTGCTATTGTGGCGACGCTCCCTTTGTGGTCGCGTATATAGGCTATTATACTCTTGATTTTCATGGCTTTTAAGGTATTTGCATATATTTATGTGTCTGGATCGATATGCGCCACTGTGGATGTCGCTTGGCGTATTGCACCAGCGTGGGCATGATGCTCTGTGTGACGCTCCATTCGGGTTGTAGGTAGAGTTTGCACTGGCTGCCCACTCGCGCTGCGCACTCCTCCGCCCACTCCAGATCGCGGCTCTCGGCCACCACCACCTTTAGCTCATCGGCCTTAGCCATCGCTGAGTCGATCGGGGCTTTTTGGCGCTTGGGCGATATGCATACCCAGTCGAAGTTGGCCGTGAGGGTTCGCGACCCTGTGGTCTCGACAAATACCTCGACGTTGATTCTGTGCAGCGCTTCGCATAGCTCCGAGAGGTTGTGCAACATCGGCTCGCCCCCCGTCACCACCACTGTTCGCGCACCGCTTGCCACCACACGTTCGACGATCCATTCGACGCTTCGCAGGGGGTGGTTGCCCACCTCCCAGCTCTCCTTGGCATCGCACCAGCTGCACCGCACGTCGCACCCAGCGAGGCGCACGAAGTATGCGGCCTTACCTGAGTTAAACCCCTCGCCTTGTATTGAGTAGAAATCCTCGACGATCGGTAGTCGTCGACCCTTTGTCTCGTTTGCCATATTGTCTGTTGTGCTAGTCACATATCACATAGATATCGGCCAATTCGCGCCCCCCTTGGTCATAGTCTAGGCCATAGCCCACAAGAAACTCGTTGCCCACCTCGATGGCAGGGTAGTCGATCACCTCCGACTCTTTGTAAGCGGCTGGTTTAAAGAGGAGTGTGCATACGCGTATCGACCCAGCCCCCTTGCCGCGCAGTGTGTTGAGCATGTGGGCGATGCTGCGTCCCGAGTCTACGATATCCTCTACGATGATGATGTCGCGCCCCTCGATAGAGTCGCTCAATCCGATCAGCTCCTTGATCTGCCCCGTGCTGTTGCACCCCTCGTATGAGGCCAACTTCACGAAGCTCACCTCGCAGCGGAATGTGAATTTGCGGATCAGGTCGCTCAAGAAGATAAATGATCCGTTGAGCACTCCCAATACCAGCGGTGGCTGCTGCGTCGTGGCATAATCAGTGTTGATCTTCTCTGCTACGCGACTAACCGCCTCGTCGATCTGCTGAGCGTCGATCAAGGGGCGGAATGTTAGGTTGTGAATTTTGACTCTATTATCCATAAATATTCTCTTTTTTTACCTTTCAAATCTGTAGTAGGTGCCCAACGGTAGCTCTTTGTTGCTCTGGTCTACCACCACCAATTCGCCGCGTTGTTCGCTGCTTGGAGTGCCAAATGCTTGGTGCATTGCAGTGCGTGCGAGGGTTGATGATAGCCCCATTGAGTAGAGGTTTAGCACGACAAAACTGCCTGACGTAGAGTCTAATAATTCGGCACATAAACTCAACATTTCACCTATATTATCCTCTAATATCCACCTCTCGCCATTGGCTCCGCGTCCATATGCCGGAGGGTCGAGGATGATTGCTTGGTAGAGATTGCCGCGACGCACCTCGCGACGCACAAACTTCAGTGCATCGTCGACCACCCAACGGATGTCGCGTAACTTTGATAGCTCCATATTCTCTCGCGACCATGTGACCACCTGTTTTACCGAATCAACATGTGTCACCTGCGCCCCTGCCGCTGCTGCTGCCAACGAGGCACCACCCGTGTAGGCAAATAGGTTCAACGCCTTGGGCGGCTCCGCACCGTTTGCCATGGTTCGACATTTGTCGTATATATAGTTCCAATTGGCCGCCTGCTCGGGGAATATTCCTACGTGTTTGAACGACGTAAGCCCCAGACGCATAGTGAGTTTCATCTCCTTGTAGCGGTGTGTTATTGTCCACTGCTCGGCAGTCGAGGGTTTCAGCCTCCACTCGCCACGCTCGTCGCTCTTGCCCGCCTCGCGCATAAATGTGGCGTTGGCGCGTCGCTGCCACTCCTCGTCGCTCAACGATTTGTGCCAAATGGCTTGCGGTTCGGGGCGACGTAGCGTGAGTGCACCAAACTGCTCCAGCTTCTCGAAGTCGCCTGAGTCGATGAGCGCGTATTGCTCAAACTTGGGTGTAATATTCTCTATCATAGTTAATTATATCTTTTTCAATTTCATTCTGCAACGGCCGCAATCAAACTCCAATGCGAACTTCACACCCCCTCGGGTCAAAAACAACTCTCGTTTGCGGTTCCCCCCTTCGCGCAGGCACTCGCCAATCTCGCGACGTATGCAGTATCGGCTCTCCATCACCGTCGCCCCCTCCAACGATGGGGCGCTCTCCCAACTTGGCTCGAAGTGTCGCACCCCGTGGTCGCGGTAGAACTGCTCGGCTGTGGCGTTGACCACCCCCACTTCGCTGCCTAGAGCGGTGGTGGGGTAGCGCGCCTCGGTGTTCTCTTCAAATATATGTGGTTTGACCCTGTGGGCGATGCGCTGTTGGCGCAACTCATCGAGCGCCTCGCGACGTAGTTTGGCCAGTAGCGATGCCGCGACGAACTCACCGCCCCACCCCTTGATGTCGACCGCTGCTTCGCCATCCATTAGCTCGAAAATTGTCTCGCCACACTTGCTCAATTGCGAGCGTATCACCCCCTCCATCTTCTCTCGATTGGTGGCTTTTCCCACCTCTTGCATCACTTTAGATTGAGCCGTAAAACCATCTGTATCTGAGTATATTACACATATGCTGTTTGGTGTTGTTTCAATCTTCGCTCTCACCCCCACTTTGCGTTGTGTCTTGCTGCTATGGAGTGCCGCCTCGAAGAGTCGGTCGTAGTTGCGATAGATCGTGTCGCCTGTCTTGATCTTGGCCGCTCGGTTGAGAGTCACCCACGCTGCCGAGGGGTCGTCCACATCGCTCTCCACGCGGTTGATGTTGCAGCCCGTGAACTGCTCGCCATCGTAGAAGCAGATGCCGTCGCCCGTGGCTAATTGCGCCCCCCCCTCTACTAGATAGGTTGTAGCCGCACCCTCGACCACCTTGCCAATGCGTTGGCCGATCGCCTTGGGGGTTTCCAACGACGCTACGCCGCGCTCGATGCCTCGAAACGTGTAGGTGGTCGCTGCGCGCGAAAAGCTCTTGGCAGGGTTGGGTTCAAACTCTATATATGAGCGCCCCGACGAGCTGCGACACACACCCTTGCGAGCCTCGATCTCTTGGTCGATCACGCGTCGATAGTGCGCCACAATATTCTTGATATACCCCACATCTTTCAATCGCCCCTCGATCTTGAATGAGCTAACACCAGCGTCGAGCATCTCGCCAATGTGAGCCGATAAGTTAAGATCTTTGACCGACAATAAATGCTTATCCTTCAATAGTATATTACCTCTTACATCAACCAAATTATAGCTCAATCTACAAGGCTGACTACAGTCACCTCGATTGCCGCTTCGCTGCGACGTTGCCTTCGATAGGTAGCAGCGTCCGCTGTGCCCTACGCAGATGGCACCATGGACAAACGCCTCGATCTCCACCTCTCCACACTCTTGTGCAATGCGTTGCATCTCGGCCAACGATAGGTTGCGCTCCAGCACCACGCGTCGAAATCCGCACTCGCCCAAAAATCGCACTCCACTTGGTGTCATATTGCACATCTGCGTCGAGGCGTGCAGCTCGGCCTCCAGCCCCATTCGCGCATAGGCCATATCCTGCACAATTAGTGCGTCGACCCCTGCGTCGAGTAGCTGTTGAGCGTGGGCACGTGCCGCCTCCACCTCGTCGTCGTAGATGAGTGTGTTGAGTGTGGCGTAGAGTCGCACCCCATATTGGTGGGCATACTCCGCCGCGCGTGCTACGTCGTCGATGGTGTTACACGCACCACTGCGCGCTCCAAAACCCACACCGCCCATATATACGGCATCGGCTCCGTGGTCGACGGCAGCTTGCAGACTCTCGAAATTTTTGGCTGGTGCCAATAGTTCAACTCTCCTCATCATAGGTGTTATTGCGTTAATACGCACAAAGATATGAAACAAATTTGAGAGTTTGTGCCAAAAAGAGATTAAAGATGTTGAAATTTTTCGGTTTGGAGTAGGAAGAACGGAAAAAAAAATGTAATTTTGGGGCGTATGTCCTCGTGTGATAATTGTGTGTGACGAGGTGTTGAAATGTAAACTTTTATCCCACGATATTTGGCAATGGCAAATGGCTATAACAATTCGCGAAATCGTCGCGAAAAAAATAATAATGCAGAGGGTGAATTGATCGGTGTAGTGCCACCACAAGCCGTTGAGTTAGAGGAGGCTGTGTTGGGTGCGTTGATGTTGGAGCGCGACAGTGTGATCGTCGTTCAGGAGTATATCACCCCCGAGTCGTTCTACACCGAGCAGCACAAGATAATCTATCGCGCCATCGAGCAGTTGGCGCGCGAACTCAAGCCCATCGATTTGTTCACGGTTACCGAGCGGTTGAGGGTCGACAAGGAGTTGACCGCAGCGGGCGGTGCGGTCTATCTGGCGCAGTTGACTCAGAAGGTCGATTCGGCAGCCAATGTGGAGTTTCATGCTCGAATTGTGGCTCAGAAATATGTGCAGCGCGAGTTGATTAGCGCCGCCACGCATATCCAAAAAAACTCCTACGACGAGACGATCGACGTAACCGACCTGATCGGTTATGCCGAGAATGAGATCTTCAAGGTTGCCGAGGGGCATATCAAACGCTCTGTGCAGTCGTCGCGCGATATTTTGGCGGCGGCATTGGCTCAGATCGAGGAGGCGAGCAAGAATGATAGCGCCTACAATGGCGTGCCGTCGGGTTTTGAGGCGATCGACAAGAAGACTTTGGGGTGGCAGCTCTCGGATTTGATCATCGTTGCGGCACGTCCGTCGATGGGTAAGACGGCCTTTGTGTTGTCGATGGCGCGTAATATGGCGGTGGACTACGAGCAGGCGGTGGCCTTCTTCTCGTTGGAGATGCCTGCGGTGCAGTTGATGATGCGTTTGATCTCGGGTGAGACGGGTCTGCCAGGTAGTGCCATCAAGACTGGAAAGTTGACCCCTGAGGAGTGGAAACATCTGGAGTCGGCCACCAAGCCGTTGGGTGCCGCTCCGTTGTATATCGACGATACCCCTGCGTTGTCGGTCTTTGAGTTCCGTAGCAAGGCGCGACGGTTGAAGATCCAACACGACGTAAAGATTATCATTATCGACTACTTGCAGTTGATGACCTGCGCAGCCGAGGCTGGCAATCGTCAGCAGGAGGTGGCCTTTATCTCGCGCACGCTCAAGGCTGTGGCCAAGGAGTTGAATATCCCGATTATCGCCCTCTCGCAGTTGAGTCGTGCGTCGGTTACGCGAGGGGTTGGCTCGCGTCCCATGTTGTCGGATCTGCGTGAGTCGGGAGCGATTGAGCAGGATGCCGATATCGTGGCCTTTATCCACCGCCCTGAGTACTACGGCATTACGCAGACAGATGCAGGAATCCCGACGGCAGGTATGGCCGAGATTATATTGGCGAAACACCGTAATGGTGAGGTGTGCGACGTGATGTTGCGATTTGTCAGAGATCAGGCGCGTTTCACCAATATGGATGAGTTGGATATGAAGGCCTTTGCAGATGCCATGCCGATGGATGGTGGTGTGGAGTATGACAGTTTCGAGAGTGCCCACAACGACCGTATGCCCTCGCCCTCGTCGATGACTAGTGGGTTGGCTTCGGGCGGGTTGGCCTCCAATGAGTTTGATATAGCGCCTGGTGGGGCGTTGGGTCAGTCGCCATTTTTGGAGTAGTTACTAAAATGTTTTGAGGCGATGTTTGTAAAAAGTTTTGCAGGTGCAATTGTGGGGATCGACGCGCTGTGTGTCACCGTCGAGGCCAATGTGGCTGAGTCGGGCGTTGGCTTGTGGTTGGTGGGTCTGCCCGACAACGCGGTCAAGGAGTCGCAGGAGCGTATACGTTCGGCATTTGAGAACTCGGGGTTGACGATGCCTGGTCGCAAGATGGTGGTCAATTTGGCACCAGCCGACCTTCGCAAGGAGGGTGCGGCGTTTGATCTTCCGATAGCCGTGGGTATCTTGGCGGCATCGGGGCAGATTGCCAGCGAGCGGCTGAGCGAGACGATGATTCTGGGTGAGTTGTCGTTGAATGGTGAGGTTAGCGCGATCAAGGGTGCATTGCCGTTGGCGCTGGCGGCCAAGGAGTTGGGCTTTCGACGAATTGTCTTGCCGCAGGCCAATTGTGTTGAGGCAGCGGTGGTCGAGGGGGTCGATGTGTTGGGTGTGGAGTCGCTGCAACAGTTGGCGGAGTGGTTCAATGGATTTGTGGAGTTGGAGCCTACGAGAGTCGATCTGAGCGAGGCGATGGAGAGTCAAGCGGTGGAGGCTTATGCCGAGGATTTTGCCGATGTCAAGGGTCAGCGTCAAGTCAAACGAGCGTTTGAGATCGCTGCGGCAGGGGGTCACAATATAGTAATGATAGGGCCTCCAGGGTCGGGCAAGACGATGTTGTCGCGGCGCATGCCCTCGATTCTCCCTCCGTTGGAGTTGGGCGAGGCGTTGGAGACGACCAAGATATATTCGGTGGCTGGGAAGTTGAGCACCAAGGGTGGAGTGATGTACAACAGGCCGTTTCGCGCCCCACACCACCTCACTTCGCAGGTTGCACTGATTGGCGGCGGTGCGTCGCCACAGCCTGGGGAGGTGTCGTTGGCTCACAATGGCATACTCTTCTTAGATGAGTTGCCCGAGTTTGGGCGCAATGTGTTGGAGGTGTTGAGGCAGCCGCTGGAGGAGCGGAGCATCACCATCTCGAGGGCGAAATATACGGTCGAGTATCCAGCCGATTTCACGCTGGTGGCCTCGATGAACCCCTGTCCGTGTGGCTACTACAACCACCCTACCAAGGAGTGTAGCTGCTCACCAGGGGCTGTGCATCGCTATTTGGGGCGTATCTCGGGACCACTTTTGGATCGCATAGATCTCCATGTCGAGGTGGCTCCCGTGTCGATTGCACAGATGAGTGACGAGGGGGTTGAGGAGTCGAGCCGTGAGATCCGTCGTCGAGTGGTGGCGGCTCGCGAGCGTCAACGTGCGAGGTTCGAGGGGTTGGCGGTTCGCACAAATGCAGCGATGAATAGCCGCATGTTGAGGGAGTTTTGTCCGTTGGATGTCTCGTCGCGCAAGATGTTGGAGATGGCGATGGAGCGTCTGCAACTCTCAGCTAGAGCCTATGATCGAATAATCAAGGTGGCGAGGACGATTGCCGATTTGGGTGGCGAGGAGAGTATCAAATCGGTGCATATTGCCGAGGCGATCGGCTATCGTAGTCTGGATCGGGACAATTGGGGACGGTGATGAGTTATGAGTTATGGCGAGAGTCTCCGAGCGTCATTGCGGACTTGATCCGCAATCCCTCGGACGAGAGGGGAGTGATGAGTTATAAGTTGTAAGTTATGAGTGATTTTAATAGGGGATCAATATAGATGAAGAGGATAAAAGTAATATTGTCGGGCGGTGGTACAGGTGGCCATATATACCCTGCAGTGGCGGTGGCCGAGGCGCTCAAAAGGCGCTATGGCGAGGGTGTCGAGATACTCTTTGTGGGTGCCGAGGGGCGCATGGAGATGGAGAAGGTGCCAGCGTTGGGCTATCGAATCGTGGGTCTGCCGATCGCTGGTTTGCAGCGACGCTTAGAGCCGAAGAACCTGCTGTTGCCCTTCAAAATTGTGCGAAGCCTGCTGTTGGCGCGCAAGACAATAAAGGATTTCGAGGCCGATATAGTTGTTGGTTTCGGAGGCTACGCCTCGGCTCCAGTGTTGTGGACAGCCAATAAGATGGGGGTGCCGATGGTGATCCAAGAGCAGAACTCCTATGCAGGTCTGACCAACAAGATCGTTGGCCGCTCTGTGCGCAAGGTGTGTGTGGCCTACGAGGGTATGGAGCGCTTTTTCGACAATGCACCATGTGTGTTGACAGGCAATCCGTTGCGCGGTAGCTTTGGGGTGGCCAACGCTGAGCTGCGTCGTGAGGCGTTGGAGTACTTCGTGCTGAGTGCTACGAAGCGAACTATTTTGGTGGTGGGTGGCTCGTTGGGTACGCGCACGCTCAACAATATGATGTGTCGCTGGGTGGAGCGTATGACGGGAGTCGATGCCACGGTGCAGGTGATATGGCAGACGGGTAAGATCTATGAGCAGGAGATGCAGGCGCACCTTGCTGCCCATCGAGTTGGAGGCGTTTGGCAGGGTGCGTTTTTGGAGCGCATGGATTTGGCCTATGCCGCAGCGGATGTTGTGATCTCGCGCAGTGGCGCTTGCACGGTGTCGGAGTTGTGTCTGGTAGCCAAACCGACGATCTTTGTCCCCTCGCCCAATGTAGCCGAGGATCATCAGACCAAGAATGCGCAGGCGTTGGTGGTGCGTTCGGCGGCGTTGATGGTGAGCGATAGCGACGCTGTAGAGGGGGCAATGGCGGTTGCCGAGCAGCTGGTGGGCGACGAGGAGCAGATGGCGCGGTTGAGCGACAACATCTCGAAGATGGCCTTTGGCGACGCTGCCGACCGAGTGGTCGATGTGTTGGAGGAGGTGTGGAGTAAAAAAGAAAGGTAACAGAAGATGGAGAGACGAAGTATATATTTTGTAGGTATTGGCGGCATCGGCATGAGTGCTTTGGCGCGATACTTTCTGCGCGAGGGGTGGCTTGTTGCAGGTTATGACCTAACGCAGAGTGAGTTAACAGAGGCATTGGTAGCCGAGGGTGCCCAAGTGCACTACGAGGATGATGTGGCGTTGATCGGTGAGGCGTGGCGCGATCCGCGCACCACGCGAGTGGTCTACACCCCAGCTATTCCCCAGTCACATGCGGAGTTGAACTACTTTCGCGAGGGAGGGTTCGAGGTGTTGAAACGTTCGCAGATGTTGGGTCTGTTGACCGAGGGGAAGTATGTGATGGCGGTGGCAGGTACCCATGGCAAGAGTTCGACCTCGACGCTGTTGGCGTGGTTGAACCACGAGGTGGCTAGAGAGGGTAGTGCGGTATTGGGTGCTATATCGAAGAATTTCGACTCCAATTTGGTATTGGGCAGTGGCGATCGGGTGGTTGTCGAGGCAGATGAATTCGATCGGTCGTTTCTGCGGTTGACACCCGATGTGGCGGTTGTCACCTCGGTGGATGCCGACCATTTAGATATTTATGGTACATATGATGCTGTGCGCGAGGCCTTCTCGCAATTAGTCGACCTCATCAAGAGTGGCGGATCGCTGATCATAAAGAGCGGTGTGGAGATCGATCTTCGCAACGATGTGATAGATGTGTGGCGCTACTCGTTGGAGGAGGAGGCGGACTTCTATGTTTCGCGTATCGAGTCGACGGAGTTTGGGGGGTATCGCTTCGATATTCGCACCCCCAACGGAGTTATCGAGGGGTGCGAATTGGGGGTTCCTGGAAGAGTCAATATCGAGAATGCGGTGGCCGCGGTGGCCGCTTTGTGGTGTTGTGCCGAGGGGCACGTACTCGACTACGACGCGGTGCGTGGTGCGTTGCAGAGCTTTAGAGGCGTGAGGAGACGTTTGGATCTCTATGTGTGCGAGCGCTTTGGATTCTATATGGATGACTATGCTCACCACCCTCGCGAGATCGAGGCTACGTTGTCGTCGGTGAGGGCTATGTTGTCCAATCGCCACGTGACGGTTGTGTTTCAACCCCACTTATATAGCCGCACGAAGGATCTTCACGAGGGGTTTGCACGTGCGCTCTCGGCGGCGGATCGGGTTATACTGTTGCCGATCTACCCTGCGCGCGAGCTGCCGATGGAGGGTGTCGATTCGCAGCTCATAGCGCGCGATGTGACATCTCATGGCGGAGTGGAGATTGTCGAGCGCGAGTCGATCGTCGACCATCTATCGTCGATTCCCACCGATGTTGTGGTGACGATGGGGGCTGGAAATATCGACCTCTACTGTGCGGCTATTGCCGATGTGGTGGCGGAAAAATGTAAAAGAGAAAAGGAGGAGTAAGGGGAGTCATGCGACGGTTGCGTTTTAGATCTATATTTTCGTTTTTGGGCGGATTACTCTTTTGGGTAGTGGCGATATGGGGTATCATATTGTTGGCAGGGGGTGTGCGCAATCGTGTGGCAGCGACGCAGGTCGAGAGCGTGGAGGTCGATGTGGTCGATAGCTCGCGACGCGATAATCTGATCTCGTCGCAGATGGTGCTCGATATGATCTCGTCGCAGAAGTTGGTGGGTCGCAAGGTGGGCGAGATAGATTACACAGGTCTAGAATCGACGATTGCGGGGAATGGTTTTGTGGATGAGGTCAAGGTCTATTGCGGCTATCGTGGCGATCTGCATGTCGAGGTTAGCCAGCGACAAGCGGTGGCGCGCCTGTTGGTCGACGGATATAACAGCTACATTACGCGCGATGGATTTATCTTTGCGGCACCTCGTACCACGGCGCTCTACGCTCAGGTTGTGACGGGCGACTATCCGCTGTTGGTGCCGAGGGGCTATGTGGGGAGTGTGGATGACTATATGTTGGAGCGTCTGTCGCAGATCGATGAGCAGATCGAGCAGATCGAGCGCGAGAAGTATGCGCTGATAAAGCAGGAGCAGGCGAACTATGCCGAGTTGGGGAAGTTGAAGTATACCTCGCAGCGGATGTTCGAGTCGCGCGAAGATTATGTCAAACGCTTCACCGATCTGAAACGTTTCAACCAACGCAAGCGCGAGGTGTTTGCCTACCAGCAGCGTCAGGTCAAACTCGGCTTCGAGGCGATCGCGCGACGCGTGGAGGCTAAGCGTGAGGAGCAGCGACGAGTGATTCGCAAGTGCGACGATATTCACAATCTGCTTACGCTGTTGGAGGTTTTAGAGTCGGATCGTTTCTGGCGCAACGAGGTTGTGCAGTTGGTGGTGAGCGAGGGCGACCGTGGCGAGATGCGAGTCTCGATGTCGGTTCGCAGCGGTGGATTTAGCGTAACGCTGGGTGAGTTGTTGGCCGAGTATAGCGCCCATTCGCGCAATTCGCTCTCGACGATGATGGCAATTGGTGAGCAGCACGACCGTTTGATCGAGGGTGATAGGTTGTCGCAACGCTCTGATTATCGGATTGTTGACCACTATCGGTCGATGCAGCGCCGATTGGTGAGTCGAAGTATCGAGTCTAAGTTGGATCGGGTTCGCTACTTCTACGACGAGGCGTTGGCGCGCATGGGCTGGGGGTTGTATCGAGATATAAATGTTGAGTTTGAGAGCCAAGTGGTTTGTCGAAAGAGGTAGTTTTGTAGGGAATAAGAGGATAAAAATAGATATATATTATGAGTAGTAATTACACAATCGCCATCGATTTGGGGCAGAATAGCGTCGTTGCGGTGGCTGGCACGAAGGATGAGAATGGGACGTTTCATGTTGCGGCAACGGCTGAGCGCGTTGTGCGAGGTGTTATGTCGGGTCGAATCGAGAATATCGCACAGGTCAACGACGCTCTGTCGGGCGTTATTGCTGAGCTGGAGGAGCAGCTGAATGTCAAGATCGAGCAGGCGTATGGCGGCATCTCGGGCGAGTATGTCCGCTGTGTCCACCACACGGAGCGCGTTACGGTTAGCGAACCCAATAGCGGAGTTACCAGCAACGATGTGGTGTCGTTGCACTCGAAGATAATGGCCGTTGAGGCTCCCCAGAGCGATACGATCATGGAGAGTATGCCGCAGAACTATCTGGTCGACAATCGTGTCGAGGTCAAGAACCCTGTCGGCACGTTTGGCAATACGCTCAGCTCATTGTTCAACTTCGTGTTGTGCGAGAAGGAGGCCTTGAAGCGTCTGCATCTGGCCTTTTCGCAGGCTGGCATCACGCTCAAGCGTTGCTATGCCAATAGCGTTGTTGCGGCCGAGGCGGTGTTGACCAAGGATGAGAAGGAGGGTGGCGTTGCGGTCGTCGATCTGGGCGAGGGTATGACCAACGTGGCAATCTACTACAATGGAGCGTTGCGCGCTGTGGCTTCTATTCCACTGGGAGGGGCTGCGATCAACCACGATATTCGCTCGCTGATGATTCAGGAGCGCAGCATCGAGAGCATCAAGTGCGAACATGGAACGGCCATTGCCGAGCACAACGACCACTCGACAATTCAGGTGGCAGGTCGCACACCGCGTTCGACGATGACCATCCCGACGTACAATCTGTCGGTTGCCATTCAGGAGAGGGTGATCGATATTATAAAGTATGTCTATCGCGAGATCCGCGATTCGGGCTACGACGGGCGTTTGATATATGGTATAGTGTTGACGGGTGGCGGTGCGAAGTTGGATCGCGTCGACGAGCTGTTTGCCGCACAGTTGGGTCAGGATGTTCGCATTGCGATGCCCGATGACCATATCGACGAGTCGTCGTTTGTCAAGGTGGCCTCGCCATCGTTTGCCACGGCTGTGGGCATCCTCAAGCGCGGAGCTGATATGGATATGCGCGGAGTGGGCAAACCCTGCACGGTGTCGGTCGAGCCAGCGGAGGATCCCGAGAAGGTGGAGCGCGAACGAGCCGAGGCTGCGGCAGCCGAGGAGTCGGCACGCCAATTGGATCTGAACCTCGAGAGCGAAGGTGGAGCCGACGGTGCGAAGGGTGACGAGGCGAAGGGCGATGGTGCATCGTTCATCGATCGTGCCAAGAACTTCATGAATACCAAGGTGTTTGGATCGCTTTTCCACACAGACGAGGGCGATGATGGCGACGATAGTTTTGCATAACGTAGATGAAAAAATAGAGTATTATGGAAGATATAACAAATGAGGATATGGTGGAGTTGGCCGATGGGGCGCAATCCATCATCACGGTTGTAGGAGTTGGAGGGGCAGGTAGCAATGCGGTCAACTACATGTGGGATATTGGTATTCGCAATGTCCGATTTATAGTCTGCAACACCGATCAGCAGAGTCTCGATGTGTCGCCAATTCAAAATCGGGTGCGTCTGGGAAGCGACGGTTTGGGTGCGGGTAACGACCCCGAGGCTGGTCGCGAGGCGGCTGTTTTGTGTCTCGACGAGATCCGTTCGCGCCTCGAGGCGATGAATACGCGCATGATGTTTATCGCCGCAGGAATGGGCGGTGGAACGGGTACTGGTGCCGCCCCTGTGATTGCGAAGTTGGCTCGCGAGATGGGGATCTTGACGGTTGCTATTGTCACCTCTCCGCTCAAGGTCGAGGGTCAGTTGCGCTACGATCAGGCGATGGCTGGAATCGAGTTGATGAAGGAGAGTGTCGACTCGCTGTTGATTGTCAACAACGAGAATATCAAGAACTTATACCTCGAAGATCCTTCGGCCAAGGAGGCATTTAGCAAGGCCAACGAGATATTGGCGTGTGCTGCCAAGGGCATTGCCGAGATCATCACCGTCAAGTCGAGCTACGTGAATGTCGATTTTGCCGACGTGTCGCGCGTAATCCGCAATAGTGGACGTGCACACATGAGCGTCGAGAAGGCGATGGGCGAGAACCGCGCGGTGGAGGTTGCGCGTCAATCCCTTTCGTCGCCGCTGTTGGATCACAACCATATCGCAGGAGCCAAGAATATATTGTTGAATGTGGCGGTGGCCAATACCGACGACTTCAAATACTCGGAGTTGACCAAGATCTTGAACCATATCCAAGACAACGCCCGCGTGACGGCCAGCGATGGTCAGGAGCGCACGGCCAACATCATATGGGGAATGTCGGAGAAGCCCGAGTTGGGCGATGCTCTGGAGTTGGTGTTGGTGGCTACGGGATTCGATAATGAGGCTGAGGAGTTTGCACGCTATGATCGCGATAAGTTGCTGATCCAGAGCGTGATGGGCGATGGCGACACGCAGCACATCGAACGTGTCTACAAGGCACCAGACGTGGTGGACAACCCTGCGAGCCGCGTGATTGTCGATGGCGACAAGATCATCTTGCCCGAACGTGCACAGCGCTATCCCAATATATATAGCATGTTGAAGGTGCCAGCCTATATGGCGCACAAGGTGTCGTTGATCAGCGAATCGGGTCTGGGTACCAAGCGTGCGGCGGCCGTGGTAGACGATGCACAGTCGATTGGCGAGCCGACGGCTAGCAGCAGCGAGGTCAGTGGCGAGAACTCACTCTTTTAGAGGGTGGGCGCACACGTAGTATTAATCAAAATTAGAGGAGTTTGGAAACAACCTATTTTAGTGGTATAGTATTTAATGGTGTCGATTCGTCGACGATGGCGATGATGGTCATCACGGTGGCTTTGTTGATGCTCTCGGCGCTGGTGTCGGGTGGCGAGGCGGCCTTTTTCTCGTTTGACCATCGCGAGATAGATGATATTCGCGAGAGCAAGGATCCAGCCGATCAACGTATCGTGTCGTTGCTCACCAATGTCGATTTGCTGTTGGCTACTATTCTGGTGGTCAACAATTTGGTCAATATTTGCATCGCGATTTTGGCCGCGAGCATCATCAACGCGATGTTCGACTTTGGTGCTGCGGCAGGGGTGGAGTTTTTGGTAAAGATGGTGCTGGTGACATTTCTGTTGCTGCTCTTTGGCGAGATTGCGCCCAAGGTCTTTGCTCAAACTTCGGCACGTGTTTTTGCACGTTTTGCGTCGCAGCCGTTGATCCTCTTTCGGGCGATTTTTCGTCCGCTATCGAATGTGTTGATGAAGGCAGGATCGACCATCGGCTCCAAAGCGTCGCACCACTCCGAGATCTCGTTTGACGAGTTGGCCGATGCCGTCGACATGACCGACAAGACCACTAGCGAGGAGCGAGTTATGTTGTCGGGCATCTTGAACTTCGTCAATACCGATGTTCAAGGTGTCATGCGTTCGAGAGTCGATGTTGTGGCGTTGCCCCTCACGGCCGAGTATGCTAAGGTCAAGCAGGTGATAATCGAGAGTGGATATTCGCGCATTCCCGTCTACGACGAAAATTTGGATAGTATCCGTGGTGTGTTGTTCGTCAAGGATCTGCTACCTCACATTACAGAGGAGGATTATGGTTGGCAACAGCTCATCCGCAAACCCTACTTTGTCCCTGCGCACAAGAAGATCAATGTGTTGTTGGAGGAGTTCCAAGCCTCGAAGGTACATATGGCCATCGTCGTCGACGAGTATGGTTCGACCATGGGTTTGGTCTCGTTGGAGGATATCATCGAGGAGATCGTGGGCGAGATCTCCGACGATAGCGACATCGACGAGCAGTTCTACAAACGCCTCGATGCCAACACATATATCTTTGATGGTAAGACACATATCAACGATTTCGAACGTATCTTAGATCTCGAAGAGGATTCATTGTCAGAGTTTCAGGGCAACTCCGAGACGCTGGCAGGTCTGATCCTCGAGGTTCGCAAATCGCTGCCCAAGCTCAACGATATGATTACGGTACACAACATCACGCTGCGTGTCGAGGCGATGGGTGGTCAGAGCGGCCACCGTATCGAGAAGGTGCGCGTCATCACCCCTCCGCCCAAAGATGAGTAGGCTCTTTGTTGGCGACATCGGGGTATTGGTGCAGAGCGACGACGCGCTGTTGGAGGTGTCGGATTGGCGCGCTGTCGAGGAGTGTGCGGCCGAGAGCCGTCGCAGCGAACGGTTTGCGTGGCGTGTGTTGCTGCGTCGCTCGTTGCGTCGCATGGGCTATGGCGACGATGTAGTGGGTGCAGATGTGGCCTACGACGAACATGGTGCCCCCCGTCTGGTTGGGTGCGAGGTCTTTATCGGTGTGGCGCATAGTCGCACCAAGGTGGCGGTTGCCATCTCCGACAGGCCGTGTGCCGTCGATTTAGAGATCGTAACACGCAATTTCGAAACGGTGAGAAGGCGGATGCTCACCCCCCGAGAGGAGCAGGTACTATCGGCTATACCTATATGTATACAGTCGCTGCCGCTGGCATGGGCTGCCAAGGAGACGTTGTATAAACTATCGAGCGAAGAGGGGTTGGCGCTGATTGACGATATGGAGATCGTGGGCATAGATGCCCAAAACTGCACCATCGAGTGCCGAGCCTCGCGCGGACGATTTGCCCACCAACGCCTCACATTCAACTACACCTTCGACGACGACCACGTCGTGGTGTGGTATCTGTAATCTGATCCGAATTACTCTTTTTCGGGATTTAGATGGTCGATAGCGGCCATTATCGCGTCGTCCAGCGGATAGATATTGATGTAGAATCCATTCTCCGATAGCGAGGTGTTGCGACCAATATATGCGCGCAGCTGTGTCTCGATCAACTCGCGCGACTCCTCCAGCTCCGAGGCCTTGACCTCGATCTCCTGCTGCTTGACATATGTCACGAAGTCGTCGACCAAACGGTCGTCTCGTTCGAACATCGCCGCAAGGTCGGCTGTGGTCTTGACTTTGGCCAACTCCGATCGGTTGCGATCCGAGTACTTTATGGTGTAGTTGTAGAGGATATTGCGACGCACTACGTCGATGAATAGCTGCGGCAGAGTGTCGGTCGGCACAGGCACGAATATGTCGGGCATGATTCCGCCACCGCCATATACCACCTTGCCTTTGGGTGTCACCTTGCGCAGTGAGTCGACAAACATAATGCTATCGGCCGTGTACAACTCGTTGTGTTCTAAGCGATTGAGCAGATCGCGCTCATAAGCATCGCCCTCGCCACGCTCAAATGGTTTTTGGATCGAACGCCCCGTGGGTGTGTAGTATGCCGCGGTGGTTAGTCGCAGTGCCGAGCCGTCGCGGAATGGTATCTGGCGCTGGATCAACCCCTTGCCATATGATCGTCGTCCGATGATCGTTCCGTGGTCGTTGTCCTGTAGAGCACCTGCCAAAATCTCGCTCGACGAGGCGCTTGTCTCGTCGATAAGTACCACTACGTCAAGCGACTGCAGCGAGCCGTTGTACTGGCTGTATATCCGCTCCTGCTTACCCGTCTTATCCTCGGTATAGACGATCAACGTATTCTTGGGCAAAAACTCATTCGACAACTTTATCGCCTGATCGAGATAGCCCCCAGGGTTGCCGCGCAGGTCGAGAATCAACGACTCCATACCCTCGTCGTAGAGCTGTTTGGTAGCCTTCATCAACTCCTCGTGGGTCGTGCGTGCAAATTGCGATATATTGATATACCCCGTCTTGTCGGTCAACATCACCGTGGCGGTGATGCTGTGGATCGCAACCTTGTCGCGTGTCACCTCCACCTCGATCAACTCGTCGACACCACTACGCTCGATGCCCAACTTAACCACCGTGCCGCGAGGCCCTTTGAGCTGTCGCACGATCGAATCTTGACGCACCTTGCACCCTGCCATCAGAGAGTCGTTGATCGTAATTATGCGGTCGCGCGCCAACAACCCAGCCTTGTCGCTAGGGCCAGTGGCGATTACATTGAGGATGATCACCGTGTCGGTGGCCATGTTAAATACGATGCCGATTCCCTCGAACTCGCCATCCAGTGACTCGTTGACCTCGTTGAGATCCTTGGCTGGAATATATGTTGTGTGTGGGTCTAAGCGCCCCACCAACAGCGGCATCATCTCCTCGACGATGGTCTCTTGCGAGAGCGAGTCGATGTAGTATTGGTCGATGAGCGAGAGGGTCGACGAGAGTTTATTGTTGCTCAACTGCTGTATGCGCAGCAGTCGCACAAGCTGCTGCTGCCCCGAATATTGCGAGGCGATATACCCCCCGACCACACCTGCCAACAGGCTAAATGCTATGATAAAGGCTGTGCGCAGCCAACTTCTTTTCGACATGGTTATTTATTTTTATACGACAAACTGAACCCCAGATTCAACAGCAACTGCGTCTGCACTGTCTCGTTGGCCTGTTTGTCATATTTTATGTTGTAGTTTACCGTAGTTGTCAAGATCTTCGATGCCTTGAGAACCAGCTTGTTACTCCACACTACCGTCGGGTCGTTGATGAGCATCGGTTTGTCGTATGTCTTTTCATCGAGATCAGTCCACTCCTCGATCGCCGTGTTATACTCCTCGATGTTGGTATAGGTGTTTTTGTAGCCAACCAACGAGATCCACGCATAGTACGAGGTGGCCGAACCTGTGTAGGTGATATTCTTATTCTTGCCAAATGTCTTGGTCAACCCAATGGTGACCGACGATCCGCCCGTATACTTTGAATGTGAGTTTGGCCCCACTCCATAGGCCTCTGCATAGGTCGATTTATTGGATGTAAGGTGCTCCTTGTAGCTATATTGAGCATTCTCAATTATCGAGTCGTTGAGCACATATACAGCATTGGCCGCCAAGGGCGAGACGGTGACGGTTACAGGCCACTTCGCATTTGCGCATTTGTAGGTTAAGTTTGCCGATAGATCCAAATATCCTGGCGACATAAAATCGCTCTTGAGGTTGTAGTACTCCTGTGAAGTGCTCGAGACATAACCCTCGGTGAATTGACTCTGTAGTTTGAGGGTTAATCCGTAGCTCCATTTATCAGATAGATTGTACGACGGAGTGACCGACACCGAGAAGGAGTCGTTGTTCTTATACAACACAGGATCCTTCTCGATCGTGCCATCGTCCAACTCCTCCTCGTAGACAATTCGCGTATAGCCCAATTTGGCCGATGCAACGGTCTTGAGCGATAGTTTCTCTCGTGAGTAGGTGTGTGTCATATCCAACGACACCAACCCCGTGAGGGCGTTGTTGCCGCCCGTGCTCTCCTGCCACGATTCGCTCAGGCTGGTCATCGTTCCTGTGATGGTGGCACTCAACGAGAGCGAGTTGCGCTCCTGACGAAGCAGGTAACGGTTGTATCGCTCGCGCACGTGCGAGGCGAATTCGAGGTTGAAATCATCATTCTGCGGAAGCTCAAACTTAAGCTCCTCGGGAATTGCTATTGCACGGTTGCTCGTGCGCGGTAGTTCGTCGATACTCATCTGAGCCATGAGATGATTGGGCACCACGAAGAGTGCCACGAGTGTGGCTAATAGATAATGATATACGGCGTGTTGTCTCATAGGTGTAAAAATATAAAGTGTTGCCTACAAAAATATGAATTTATTCTCGAAATACCTACCTTTGACTCCAACTTTGGATTATTTTATGTAGGTTTGTATAGAAAATTTTGTACATTTCGTCAACATCGATTTAAACATCAACGATATGAAGTATATAGGAGCGCACGTAAGTGCATCGGGAGGGGTTGAAAATGCCCCCGTAAATGCCGCAGCAATAGGGGCTACAGCCTTTGCGCTGTTCACCAAAAACCAGCGCCAGTGGAGCGCTGCACCACTCACCGCCGAACAGATCGAACGATTCAAGAGTGCATGTGCTGCGCATGGGTTCACAGCGGCTCAGATCCTGCCCCACGATAGCTATCTGATAAACCTCGGTCACCCCGAAGAGGAGGGGCTGGAGAAGTCACGTCGCGCATTCGTCGAGGAGATGCAGCGCTGCGAGGCGTTGGGGCTTGACCGCCTTAACTTCCACCCTGGGTCGCACCTGCGCAAAATCACCCCCGAGGAGTCGCTCGCGCGTATTGCCGAGTCGATCAACATCGCCCTCGCCCAGAGCCATGGTGTCACAGCCGTGATCGAGAATACCGCAGGGCAGGGTTCAAACCTCGGCTTTGGATTCTCGCAACTACGCTATATCATCGATCGCGTAGAGGATAAATCGCGCGTCGGAGTATGCCTCGACACCTGCCATATGTTTGCCGCAGGCTACGACCTCACAACCGCCGCAGCGTGCGACGCGACATTCGACGAGTTCCAACAGAGCGTCGGATTTGAATACCTGCGCGGCATGCACCTCAATGACGCAATGAAAGCCGTGGGTAGCCGCGTCGACCGCCATGCACCACTGGGCGAGGGACATATCGGCCTGCACTGCTTCGAATATATCATGGGCGACACACGATTTGACAATATCCCATTGGTGCTCGAAACCCCCGACGATAGCCGCTGGGCAGCCGAAATCGCTATGCTTCAGAGCTTTTGCTAGTTGTGTGACTTTCGCGTGTGACTTTCGCTGGGGGCTTTCGCACCACTGCCCTGCGCGGGCGGCGGCGGCGTGCTCGCCGCGGAGCTAACTTATTCTCCAACGAGAATATGCCACTGCACCCGCGGGGGTGCCATCCCCGCTGCGGGGGCTTTTCTGCGGCCTGCGGCCTTGATGTTAATAGGTTTGAATTATTTC
>JBCQUH010000073.1:0-4529 GCA_047174185.1 Rikenellaceae bacterium
TTTCTTGTGTACGTCCAAGCCACAGCCCTTGGCGATGACTTGATCAAAAGGTATTGATCCCATATTCTTCGAGTATTAAAATATATGCTCAAAGATACACAAAAATTTTCATCCCCTTTGGCGAAGCAGTAGCGTCATGTGTGTTTCATTATAACGTCTCCTTGTCGAGGTCGGTGATCTGCTCCTCGCACTCGCTCTGCGTAACGGTTATTATTGTCATGTTGTTGATCTTGATCTTGCCTGTTCGCTGCTCAAAGGTTGTGTTTTTGTCGATCGAGAGGGTGATCGCCACATCTCCCTCCTCGCCACTATATTGGTCGAAACTCAACCACTCGTCGGCTGGCTCGACAATCAGCGTCTGCCAATCGGTGTTGACCCAAAATTCGATGGGGGTGGTTGTGGCTAACCAGTCGCAGCTAATATCCTGAAACCGTTTGTCGATCACCACCACGCCGTAGGCCAAGATGTCATCTCCATCCTCCTCCTGCTCCTGTTGCGACGTGTCGTCGAGGGTGGTGTCGTCGCTCTTCGTACAGCCGATAGAGATCAGTAGAGTCGATAGTAATATGAGTAGTTTTTGCATTATCGTGAATTTTATCTCAACAATATATGCAAAATTATTTTATTTTACTATTTTTGTATAGTGATATTTTGACCTCGATGCTCAATGTGTCACCATAGCTGAGTAATTTTGGTACAATAAAGATTAAAACTAATACGACAATGATGAATAGTAGTGAATACTTCGAACCGCATATCGAGACGATGAGTCGATCGGATATCGAGTCTTTGCAGTTGACTCGCCTCAAGGAGAGTGTGGCGCAGGCTCGCAAATCTCCATTCTATGGGGCGCGATATGCAGAGTTGAATATCGACGAGCAGACAATCACCTCGCTCGAGGATCTTCGTAAATTGCCATTTACCACTAAGGCCGATCTGCGCGATAACTACCCCTTTGGACTCAACGCAGTGCCTCAGGAACAGGTGGTGCGCCTGCACTCGTCGAGCGGTACGACGGGCAACCCAACGGTGATCTGCCACTCGCAGCACGACCTTGATGTGTGGGCAAATCGTGTGGCGCGATGCATGTATATGGTGGGTCTGCGCAATAGCGATGTTTTCCAGAACACCTCGGGATATGGAATGTTTACAGGTGGTTTGGGAATCCATTATGGTGTGGAGGCTCTCGGAGCGTTGGCGGTGCCTGCGGCTACGGGAAATAGTATTCGTCAGATTAAGTTTATCACCGATTTTGGCACTACGGCTATCCATGCGATTCCTAGTTATGCGATCCGTCTAGCCGAAGTCTTTGCGCAGCAGGGTGTCGATCCGCGTCGCGATACCAAACTCACGACGTTGATTATCGGTGCCGAGCCTCACACCGAAGAGCAGCGCCACCGTATCGAGGAGCTGTTGGGTGTCAAGGCTTACAACTGTTTCGGAATGTCGGAGATGAGTGGGCCAGGTGTTGCGTTTGAGTGTAAGGAGCAGAATGGTCTGCATATTTGGGAGGATTCATATCTATTGGAGATCATCGACCCCGATACGTTGGAGCCAGTGGCCGATGGCGAGATTGGAGAGTTGGTCTTGACCACGTTGGATCGCGAGGCGATGCCGTTGATCCGCTATCGGACGCGTGATTTGACTCGTATCTTGCCTGGTGAGTGTAAGTGTGGTCGTACGCACCGTCGTCTGGATCGTATCAAGGGTCGTAGCGACGATATGTTTATTGTCAAGGGTGTCAACATCTTCCCGATGCAGATCGAGAAGATCTTGATGCAGTATCAAGAGGTGGGAACCAACTACCTGATCACCATCGAGACGGTGGGCAACAACGACGAGATATTTGTCGAGGTGGAGTTGGGCGATGCCTATATCGACGACTATGCGCGTCTGCAACAGCTCACCAAGTCGATGACGCGTGCGCTAAAGGATGAGATCCTCACCACTCCAATCGTGAAGTTGGTGGGCAGTGGTACGCTGCCTCAGTCGGAGGGCAAGGCGGTCAGAGTGATCGATAAACGTGCGAAGTAGAACCTAAAAAGAGGAGATAATATTATGACACAGAGTGTAGAACAATTGTCAATATTTTTGGAGAATAAGATCGGTAGTCTCAACGAGATTATGGATATTCTGAGCCGTGCTGATATTCGAATTATCGCCGCTACGGTGGCTGATACCACCGATTATGGCATCTTGCGAGTGATAACCGACGATACGCAGCGCGCCTACGAACTGCTCAAGGCGAGCAACAAGAGTTGCAACAAGTGCGAGGTGATTGCCCTGTCGTGCGATTCGTCGGCTGGTGCCTTCTACGACCAGCTCAAACGGTTGACATCGGCTGGCGTGGTGGTCGAGTATATGTACTGCTTCTCGGTGGGCACCAATGCCTACTTGATTATGAGAGTCGACGACTCGGCCAAGGCGGCTGAGGCTATCGAGCGTAATGGATTGGTGACGCTCGCCAATGCTGATTTGGTGAATCTGTAGGGATTTACTCTACGGCTACTAGCTCGATGTCGAATATGAGCGTCGAGAATGGTTTGATTGCCCCTGCTGAGCGTGAACCATAGCCTAAGTTGAATGGGATGACGACCTGCCATCGCGAGCCTACGGGCATCTCGCGCAAGGCGGTTCGCCATCCCATTATTAGTTCTGAGAGGCGGAATTGCGCTGGTCGTCCTGCGCCGCGAGGTGCCGAGTCGAATATCTTGCCGTTGATGAGCGTCCCCTTGTAGTAGACACTCACAAGGCTGCGTGGCGAGGGTTTTGCACCGCGTCCCTTGGTGATCTCGCGATACAACACCCCGTTGAATAGCTCTTTGACACCCGATTGGGTGCGATACTCCTCTAGGAATTGTAGGTTGCGATCCTTGTACTCTTGATTCTTTACGGCCATTGTGCTGCTCTATTTTGATATTTTGGCTCAAAGGTATGAATAATTTTAGTGAGGTGGGGGCGAAGTGTGGCAAATTTTACCTACTTTTGTTGAAAATAATAATAGGTATGAAGATAGTATTCGCATCGAACAATGCACATAAAGTGGCCGAGATCCAACAGATATTGGGTGACGATTTCGAGGTTGTGACACTTCGCGAGTGTGGCATCACCGAGGATATCCCCGAGACGGCCGAGACGCTGGAGGGCAACGCATGTCTCAAGGCGCAATATATCTATGAGCGTCTGGGGGTCAACTGTTTTGCTGACGACACTGGATTGGAGGTCGACGCTTTGGGTGGCACTCCAGGGGTGCGGTCGGCTCGCTATGCCACCGACGAGGGACATGATAGCGTGGCGAACAATGCACTGCTACTCAAAAATATGAGTGGGGTAGAGGGGCGATCTGCGCAGTTTCGCACGGTGATTGCTCTGATCCTCGATGGTCGAGAGCACCTCTTTGAGGGGATTGTGCGTGGTGAGATATGTCGCGACTACGCTGGTGGCGAGGGGTTTGGCTACGATCCGCTCTTCGTGCCTGATGGCCATTCGCGTACATTTGCCCAGATGTCAATGGCCGAAAAGAGTGCAATATCGCATCGAGGACGTGCCGTGGCGAAGCTTGTGGCGTTTCTTCGAGGGTAAAAATTGTTTGTCACGAAAAAAAATTATACCTTTGCAGCCATTATGAAAGAGAGAAGATATAGGAAAGAGGAGCACTTCGATGCCGAGGTGATCGAGAAGCTGAAGTTCCACTACAAGGAGATACTCACGCTGTTGGGTGAGGATGTCGAGCGCGAAGGGTTGATCAAAACCCCCGAGCGTGTGGCTAAGGCGATGTGCTATCTCACGAAGGGGTATGACGAGGATCCGTTGGAGATCATCCGCTCGGCAATGTTCCGCGAGGAGTATCAGCAGATGGTCGTAGTCAAGGATATTGAGGTATACTCACTCTGCGAGCACCATGTGTTGCCATTCTATGGCAAGGCGCATGTGGCGTATATCCCCAATGGATATATCACGGGGCTGTCGAAGATCGCGCGCGTGGTCGAGAGCTATGCGCGTCGCTTGCAGGTGCAGGAGCGTCTGACGGTTACTATTCGTGACTGCATTAAGGAGGCTCTATCTCCATTGGGAGTGGCCGTGGTGATCGAGGCAAGCCACACATGTATGCAGATGCGCGGTGTCGAGAAGCAGGGTTCGTCGACTACAACATCGGCATTCTCGGGCATCTTCCTATCCGATCCTCGAACTCGCGAAGAGTTTATGACGTTGATATCTAAGTAGTTCTCGCTTCATGCTTTTGTTGGAGGCTTTCGCGAACTGCCCTGCGCGGTTGCTTTCGCACCACTGCCCTGCGCGGGCGGCGGCGGCGTGCTCGCCGCGGAGCTGACTTTCTGCGGGGGCTTTTCTGCGGCCTGCGGCCTTGATGTTTATTTGTTTAAAAAAAATATCCGAAAGTAAACTTTCAATATTTTTTTATAAACAAATAAACATTGCTGAATTCAACCTGCAAATGCAACTGAATTCATAGTTAATATTTGTTTAAATTTTTCATTTGGTGTGAGGTAGCCGAGCCTTTTACGAGGGCG
>JBCQUH010000023.1:0-30492 GCA_047174185.1 Rikenellaceae bacterium
CCACCAATGCACCCCATGCACCGTTGAACATCCCGTTGGAGTATTGCGAGCGCTATGAGTCGACACAGGTAGATGGCAAGCCACTGGGCGAGGGTACGCGCAGGTTCTATGGCATGATCTCGAATATCGACGATAACTTCAAGAAGTTGGAGGATCTACTCAAGAAGTTGAAGATCGCCGACAACACAATCTTGATCTTCACCACCGACAACGGAACGGCAGGAGGCAAGAATATCTACAACGCAGGCATGAGCGGCGGCAAGGGTTCGGTGACCGAGGGGGGACACCGCGTACCGTTCTTTGTTCGTTGGAAGGATGGGCAGATCGACGGAGGCCGCGATGTCAACAATCTGGTTGCACACTACGACCTATTGCCCACATTCGTAGATCTCTTGGGGCTAGACTTCGAGCCTGTTAAGCCACTCGACGGCAAGAGCTTGAAGCCACTATTGACCGAGGAGAGTCCAGCGTGGGAGAATCGCATATTGTATATGGATACACAGCGTCAGCAGAATCTAATCAAGTATAAGAGCTATGTTGTGATGGATGACAATTGGAGGTTGGTAGATGGCACGAAGTTGTATAACATCAACGAGGATTTGGCACAGACCACGAACGTTATCGACGACAACCCCGAGGTTGCAGCACGCCTAATGGTAGGCTACGAGAGGTGGTGGGATTCGTTCAATGCCGAGGAGGTTGATCGTCGCCACGCATATATATATGTAGGTTCACCCAAGGAGAACCCCGTTCGCATCTCAGCACACGACCTACACATTGGCGATTCCCAGAGCGTATGGCACCAATACAACGCATTGTCGGCCAACCGCGCATCGGGTAATTGGAAGATTAGAGTCATCGAGACAGGCGAGTACAAGGTGTCGTTGTGTCGCTTCCCACGCGAGAGTGGATTGGCCATCAACGCAAAGGTTCCACAGCAGGAGGCACGACCAGAGTTACAGAGATTGGCTCCTGCGAGCACAAAGGATGACTTCGTAGAGGCGAAGATGCACATTGCAGGTATCACCAAGAAGGGCAAGATCTCGGCCGATGCCACAGAGGTATCATTCACATGCAACATCCCCGAGGGTTATTTCGACCTCTATGCGGAGTTGATCGACAGCGAGGGACATATCCACCCTGCATACTACTTATATATTGAGAAGATCTAAAATGAGAGGGAATTGTAATATAATATTAGCTGCAAGCTCAGCTGCTGCGCTCAGTGGATGCGTTGCAGCCGAGGGTGCTGCAAAGATCGAGAGACCCAACATCGTCATTATCTATGCCGACGATATGGGCTATGGCGATATGTCGTGCCAAAACCCCAACTCGAAGATCCAAACCCCCAACATCGACAAGTTGGCCGCAGAGGGTATGCGCTTTACCGATGGACATAGCTCCTGTTCGGTTAGCTCTCCGAGCCGCTATGCACTGTTGACGGGTAACTACCACTGGCGACGAATGACCGATATTGTCAACGCCTATGGCGAGAGTCGATTTGAACCCAACGAGATGACCATGCCACGCATGCTCAAGGAGTGCGGCTACACGACGGCAATGGTTGGCAAGTGGCACTTGGGTTGGGATTGGAACTCGGTACTCACGGATGAGGCGAGGGAGAGGATCGCCAACACGCCCAATTTCAAGCCCTCGCAGTATCAGTTAGATGATTTCGACTGGTCGCAACCCTTTGAGGCGGGGCCAGTGAGCATAGGGTTTGACTACTACCATGGCGACGGAACGATCAACTTCCCACCCTACTGCTGGATCGAGAATGATCGAGTTGTCACCCCACCGACGTTCTGGGTTAGCACACTCAAACACAAGCCTATGGAGGGTGGCGGATCGTTGCGCCAAGGGCCTGCGGCTACGGATTGGTTGCCCGCTAAGGTGTTGCCAATGATCACCAAAAAGGGGGTGGAGGTTATCAAACAACAGAGCAATGATAAGCCATTCTTCTTGTACTTAGCACTCTCGGCACCCCACGCACCTATTATCCCCAACGAGGAGTTTAGAGGGTTGTCGGATGCTGGTTACTTTGGCGACTTCGTCATCCAGTGCGACGACATCGTGCGACAGGTGGAGGAGGCACTCAAAGAGCAGGGTCTAGAGGATAATACGATCGTAATCTTCACGGCCGACAATGGCGCGGAGAACTACGCCTACGAGCGGATGGTTCGCTTTGACCACAATAGCACGGAGTCGCTCAGAGGCCTGAAGCGCGATATGTGGGAGGGCGGCCACCGAGTACCCTTCATCGTGAAGTGGCCCAAACATATCAAGGGCGGTACGGTATCGGACGAGGCGGTCAATCAGGTTGACTTCATGCAGACGTTTGCCGATATGGTTGGCTACACTCTGCCCAACGATGCTGCGGTGGATAGCTACAACATCATGCCTGTGTTGGTTGGCGAGAGCTATCGATCGCCTCTACGCGAGGGGATGGTTCACAACTACAAGAATCAGTACGCTATTCGTCAAGGGGATTGGGTGTTGATCGACAACCACACAGGTTCGATCTCGAAGGCAGCCAAGACATATTTGGAGCGATACGACTACACGGAGCTTGCGGCCGACGAGGCGGATTGCCTACTCTACAACATCAAGGAGGATAGGTCGCAACACTTCAACAAGGCCGAGGAGCACCCCGAGTTGGTGGATCAGCTTCGCGCCACACTTAAAAAGTATCAAGATACGGGACGAAGTGTCTCGTCAAGGGTTCAATAATAGGTTTCAATAATTACTAATTAAAACAAAAAAATTATGTGTAAGAAGTTACTTGCAGAGGCAATCGGCACAATGACGCTTGTCTTGATGGGATGCGGTTCGGCCGTATTCAACGGAGGTGCAACAAGCGTTGCAGCAGTCTTGACCATCGCATTTGCGTTTGGATTGTCGGTCGTTGCTATGGCCTATACGGTTGGTGGTGTTTCGGGATGCCACATCAATCCAGCGATCACGCTTGGAGTATGGTTGTCGGGACGCATGGAGGGCAAAGAGGCAGGAGCCTATATGTGTGCTCAGGTTGTTGGAGCCTTTGTTGGTTCGGCTATTCTATGCGCTATTTCGAGCGGTTTGGGCGTTGCAGGCCACGGAGCGAATAGCTATGCCGAGGGTATGATGATCCCAGCGTTGATTGCCGAGGTTGTCTTTACCTTCATCTTCGTGTTGGTTGTTCTAGGCACTACGGCCAAGGAGAATGCACAGCCTAAGTTTGCAGGTCTTGTGATCGGTCTCACGTTGGTGTTGGTTCACATCGTATGTATTCCAATCACAGGCACCTCGGTCAATCCAGCACGTAGTATCGCACCAGCGGTATTCAATGGCGGAGTGGCACTCTCACAGTTGTGGTTGTTTATCGTAGCACCGATGGTTGGCGCAGCCCTTTCGGCAGGAGTTTGGAAGGCATTGGCAGCAAAGGAGTAGTCGAGTTAGAGAGATCATTGAGATGGCGTTGCAGGGTTCACCTGTAGCGCCATCCTCTTTTTGTGTGGGTAATTATGCTTTGAGAAGTTTGGAATCCGACAAAAAAAATGTATATTTGTAGGTTAATTAACCCAATCTAATAGTACAATGAAGCACAAATCACTCCATTTGCTGCCGACCCTTACGCTGTTGAGCGTGGCGGCAGTGGCTGCCAATAAGCAACCAAACATCATCTTCGTATTGACCGATGATTTGGGCTATGGCGATGTATCGGCCATGGATCCCAACTCGAAGTTCAACACGGTGAATATCGACAAGATGGCCTCGGAGGGAGTCATCTATACCGATGCCCATACCAGCTCTGCGGTTAGTACCCCATCGCGATATAGTGTGTTGACGGGTCGCTACAACTGGCGTTCGACGCTCAAGCAGAGCGTTTTCAATGGCTACCATGCACCGCTGATCACCCCCGATCGCCAGACCGTAGCCTCGATGCTCAAGAAGCAGGGGTACACAACGGGCGCTATCGGTAAGTGGCACTTGGGCTGGAACTGGGCAGATATGGATAAGGGCAACGACAATATCGACTTCTCGAAGCCCATCACAGGGGGGCCAACGGAGATCGGCTTTGACTACTTCTACGGCATCGTAGCGTCGCTCGACTTCCCACCCTATGTCTATGTGGAGAATGACATGCCTCAGAATATGAATGGTGGCACGATTAAGTCGAGTCCCAAACCAGCAATGTGGCGTGCAGGAGCTATAGCCGATGGGTTTAAACACATCGATGTGTTGCCCCACACGACCGACAAAGCGTGTGAATATATCGAGAAGCATGCCAATGGCGAGAAGCCATTCTACCTATACCTGCCCCTACCAGCACCCCACACACCGATCTTGCCAACGGAGGAGTTCCAAGGCCAATCGAACGTTAACGTCTATGGAGACTTTGTGTTGATGGTTGACGCTATGATGGGTCAGATCTTCGAGACACTCGATAAGAGCGGAATCGATGATAATACGATCGTGGTATTCACATCGGACAATGGCTGTAGCCCAGCGGCAAACATCCCCGAGATGAATGAGCATGACCACTACCCTAACTCGATCTTTAGAGGTATGAAGGCCGACCTGTTTGAGGGAGGACACCGCGTACCATGTATTGTACGTTGGCCTGCAGGGGCGAAGCCTCACAAGGTGGATCAGACGATCTGTTTGACCGACTTCTACGCTACGTTTGCAGCGATCAACAACTATAAGTTGGCCGACTCAGAGGGCGAGGATAGCTACAACATCCTATCGACGTTGACCTCTAAAAAGGATGTTAAGCCAATCCGTGAGGCTACGGTTCACCACTCAATCAACGGTATGTTCACCATCCGCAAGGGTGAGTGGAAGTTGTTGGCAGCCCCCGATTCGGGCGGTTGGAGCGATCCAAAGCCAGGCAAGGGTTCGGCAGATCTCCCCGCGGTTCAACTCTACCACTTGGGCGACGACATCTCGGAGCAGAACAACTTGATATACGACCACCCCGAGGTTGCCAAAGAGTTGTATAATTTGTTGATAAAGTATATCGACGAGGGACGTAGCACCCCAGGTGCATCGCAGGAGAATGATCCGATCAACAATCAGTGGAACCAGTTGGAGAAGCTAAAGGCGATAGATATCGATGCTATTGTTGCGAAGAAATAACAATCAAACACCAAAATAATATGAATAAAAAAATGCTCTATGCAGTACCAGCATTAACGCTGATGACAGTTGCTGCAATGGCTGCGAAGAGACAGCCGAACATTATCTTCGTATTGACCGATGATTTGGGCTATGGCGATGTATCGGCCATGGATCCCAACTCGAAATTCAACACGGTGCATATCGACAAGATGGCCTCGGAGGGAGTTATCTACACCGATGCCCACACCAGTTCGTCGGTTAGTACCCCATCGCGATATAGTGTGTTGACAGGTCGCTACAATTGGCGTTCGACGCTCAAGCGCTATGTGTTCGAGGGTTACGACATGCCGTTGATCACCCCCGATCGCCAGACCGTAGCGTCGATGCTCAAGAAGCAGGGCTACACGACGGCTGCCATTGGTAAGTGGCACTTGGGCTGGGAGTGGGCCAACATCAGCGAGGGTAAGGAGAATGTGGACTTTTCGAAACCAATCAAAGGGGGGCCAACAGCTATTGGCTTCGACTACTTCTATGGTATCGTAGCGTCGCTCGACTTCCCACCCTATGTATATGTCGAGAATGATATGCCACTTCACATGAATGGCGACTCTATTCAGGCGAGTCCCAAACCTGCTATGTGGCGTGCAGGAGCTATAGCCGATGGATTCAGCCATATGGATATGTTGCCACACACGACCGATTTGGCATGTAAATATATCTCGGAGAAGGCACAGGGCGACGAGCCATTCTACCTATACTTGCCAATGCCTGCACCACATACACCGATTGTACCTACGGAGGAGTTCTTGGGCAGATCGAATGTTAGTGTCTATGGTGATTTTGTGTTGATGGTCGACGCTATGATGGGTCAGATCTTCGAGACGTTGGAGAAGAGCGGAATCGACGACAACACGTTGGTTGTATTCACATCGGACAATGGCTGTAGCCCAGCGGCAAACATCCCCGAGATGAATGAGCATGACCACTACCCTAACTCGATCTATCGCGGTATGAAGGCGGATCTATTCGAGGGCGGACACCGCGTACCATGTATCGTACGTTGGCCTGCGGCGGTTAAGCCTCACAAGGTAGACCAGACGATCTGTTTGACCGACTTCTACGCTACGTTTGCAGCGATCAACAACTATAAGTTGGCCGACACAGAGGGCGAGGATAGCTACAATATCCTATCAACGTTGATGTCGAAGAAGGAGGTTAAGCCAATCCGTGAGGCTACGGTTCACCACTCAATAGATGGACGCTTCACCATCCGCAAGGGTGAGTGGAAATTGTTGGCAGCACCCGATTCGGGCGGCTGGAGCGATCCACGCCCAAAGCAGTATGATCCGAAGGAGTTGAACCTTCCCGACGTACAGTTGTACCATTTGGGTGACGACATCTCGGAGCAGAACAACTTGATCTATGAGTATCCAGAGGTTGCCAAAGAGCTATACAGCTTGTTGATAAAGTATATCGAGGATGGCCGTAGCACCCCAGGTGCGGTACAGAAGAATGACCCTGTCAAGTCAAATTGGTATCAGCTAAACGATCTCATGAAGGTAGACATCGACGCAGTGGTGGCTAATCGCAAATAGTTAACTCACCGCTAATATATATCTAAAGGCTCTCTCAGTGTAAAATCGAGAGAGTCTTTGTAATATCAAAACTTATAAACTAAAAATAATAATCTATGAAGCGACTAACCCTACTGCTAGCTAGTTTAGCAATAAGCATGTCACTCTCGGCAAGGAGTTGGCACGTAAGCCCCACTGGCTCCGACACCCATGACGGAAGCGCAGAGTCACCAGTAAAAACAATCTCCCACGCAGCCTTCTATGCCATAGCTGGCGACACGGTATTTATCCACGAGGGAGTCTATCGTGAGCGTGTATCACCTGCCAATTCGGGACTCAACAATGGCCGTCGAATCACCTATATGGCCGTAGAAGGAGATGAGGTATGGCTCAAAGGTTCGGAGGTTGTGACGGGCTGGAGGCGCGAGAAGGGATCGAAGGATGTGTGGACGGCAAAGGTGTCGAACGATATGTTTGGTGACTTCAATCCATTTGCCATCAATGTATATGGCGATTGGTTGTTGCAGGGCAAGGAGATGCACTTGGGCGAGGTCTATATCGACGGAGTAGAGCTACAAGAGTATGTTGCCGAGGAGGATATCGCCAAGACAAATATGAGTTGGATCGCAAGTGTCGACGACGACTACACCACCATCAAGGCTAACTTCGCAGGCAAAGATCCCAACAAAGCGATGATCGAGGTCAATGTGCGTCCGACATGTTTCTTCCCCCAGACTACAGGCATCAACTACATCACGGTGAAGGGTTTGAAGATAGCACAGGCGGCTACTCAGTGGTCACCTCCAACTGGCGAGCAGGTGGGAATCATTGGGCCAAACTGGAGCAAGGGTTGGATCATCGAGGATTGCGAGATCTTGCAGTCGAAGTGTGTTGGAATCTGCATCGGAAAGGATCGTGCAAGTGGCCACAACCTAAGCTCGTTGTATCGCGAAAAGGTTGACTTCTCACGCCTTGGGTTTACACGCGAGATAGAGTCGATCTTCAAGGCGTTTAATTTGGGCTGGAGCGAGGAGAATATCGGATCGCATGTGATCCAGAACAACAAGATCTATGATTGCAATCAGGCAGGTATCGTTGGCCATTTGGGCTGTATCTTCTCGGTTATCCGCAACAACGAGATCTACAACATCAATATCGACACCCCAATCGGAGGCCACGAAACGGGCGGCATCAAGCTACACGCAGGAATAGACGTGATCATCGAGAACAACGTAATCACCAACACTACGCGCGGAATCTGGATCGACTGGCAGGCTCAGGGGATGCACGTGCGCGGCAATGTATTGGCCGACAACGTATCGGAGGATCTATTCTTGGAGGTGTCGCATGGCCCGACGTTTGTCTACAACAACATCTCGTTGTCGAACAGATCGTTGTATCTCAAGGCTCAGGGAATTGCCTTCTTCAACAACCTCTTTGCAGGCGATGTGTGCGGAGAGTCGGCAGCCAACCGCTATACGCCATACCACGAGCCACACTCGACCAACATCAAGGGATTCTACAACAATGGAGGTGGCGATTGGCACTTCTACAACAACATCTTCCTTGGTCAGGGCGAGCACGAGAGTGGCGAACCAGGGTTGTTGGGTTGCAAGAAGTACCCTGCTACAGCCGAGGGGTTGAGCGACGGACACATTGGATCGGAGAGTCTGTTGAGACTTCTATTCCCGATATACATGGATGCCAACGTCTATTTTGGCTCGAAATCGACACCCCACCCCGACGAGACAGGCCACACACGATTGGCCAACAAGGAGGTGACGGCGACACTGCAGAAGCGCGACGATGGAGGCTACTGGCTCGACACAAACCTAGACCTCAACGATCTGAAGTGTCTAAACTCCGTCAGAGTCGACACCAAGATGCTTGGCGAGGCGATCATCCCCGAGTTGGAGTATGAGAATGTGGACAAGACACCCTTCACCCTCACCACCGACTACTATGGCAACGCACGCAATGCCGACAAGCCATTCGTAGGGCCATTCGTAGGGGCGTTCAACAGCTCACAACCTATCTGGTAAGCCCTATCAATATAGACTAGACAAAAATAGTCGTGCTCCTCATAACGAAGGGCACGACTATTTTTTTGTGAGTATAAATATATCTACATCGAGCTATTTTGTTGGATGACCAACTGCTGGTATAATCGCCCCACTAACTTCTCGATTTCGCGCTGCGAAAGCGTCGAGGAGTCGAAGGTCAAGTGGTAGTTGCGTGAATCACCCCACGTGCGCCCAACGTAGTTTTGGTAGTGCTGTGCTCGCGCACTATCGACCCGCAGGACATGCTCCTTGGCATCGTCTCGCTCAAGACCATACACCTCTACGGCTCGCTCCACCTTGGACTCTATGTCGGCATGGATAAAGATATTCAATAGGTGGGGGAAATCCTTCAAAATATAGTCGGCACAGCGACCAACAATCACACACGAACCCTCGGCCGCCACACGTCGTATCACCTTGCTCTGCGCCACAAAGAGGGCATCGGCCGACGAGAGGCTCTTCTCCAATGGCACTTCGTAGTCCTGCAATATCATCTGATACAATAGGCGATTGGGGATATTCTGTTCGTGCTCGCTCACAAACGACTCGCTAAAGTGACTCTCGCGCGCCACCATCGTTATCAACTCGCTATCGTAGAACGACAACCCTAGATTGTGGGCTATCTGCTTGCCGATCAAATGGCCACCACTACCATACTCTCGCGAGATGGTAATCACCACCGAGTTGCTCACCGCAATATCCTTGCGCTCGCTCACGACATCGCCCCCCAACCAACGATGCACCCACCCCAACAGCGGCATCATCAATCGCACAAAAGGGCCTGTCAACAGCGCTGCGACAACCGTTCCCAGACCAACCCCCTCGATACGTCCCGAGAACAACAACGACACACCCACAGCCACTATAACTAACGAGATATCCAACCCCATCTTCAACACCCCGAACTCACGTCCAAAGCGTCGCGAAGCGATCTGCACGGCATACTCGCCACTCACCATCGTAACATCGGCCACTACCTCCAACGCAACACCCAGCGCCAAGATGGCACACCCCACCACCAACGACAAGATCTTGTGGACAAAGACCCCTGGCATATAGTCGGCCAACATCCACATCGTCAAGTCGATAAACAGACTAAAAACCAACGACACGGGCAGTTGCAACAACAGGTCGAACCGACGCTCGACAACACCACGACGGCCAAGCATGAGCATCTGCAACGAGATCAACACCAGATTGAGCATCGAGATATAGAACCCCATCGACAACGGCGTATTGAGACTCATCACATATGGCACACTCGACATGGGCGAAGTACCTAGATAGGAGCGTGTGATAACACTCACGCCCAATGCTGTAAAAAATAACGCTACACCGAAAACGGCGTAGCGTCGTAAAAGTTCTACTTTTTTCATCTACTTAGAGATATTCGTCGACTATTTAGTCTCGGCAGCGTAGAGTCGATCTAAGGCTGCGCTAATTTGATCCGAGATGTTCAGCAGCGTGTCGGCATCGATCAGCGCTGTGGCATTAAAGATCATCTTATATTTGCCATCGGCATTAACATCCGTCACCGCATTACGCATCAACTGCTGTGTACGGTTGGAGAATACCGCACTCTCCTCGTCGAGCTGAGCCGCCTGCTGCTCCATGGCAACCTGATATGCTTGAACTCGCTGTTCGATACCCTGCTGCTCAAGCTGAGCGTTGGCCGTCGTAATCAAACCATTTTGGTACCTCTCATTCAATCGAGTCACCTCACTCTGGAAGTTACGCTCCTTCTGTGCCCAATCACGCTGCGCAGCCTCGATACGCTGCTGCAATGGCAACCCCTCTAGCTTATAGATATTACTATTGGCAAGCGCAAGATCTATATCAACATAGGCGAATGGAAATTGAGACAACTCAGCAGAGGTTGCACAAGCCTCACTATAAGAGTCACTCTGAACCTCACTCTGGGCAACATCACCAGTCGTCGACTGCGCTGTTTGAGAGTCACACGACACAGCCACCAAAAACATGATAGCTGCAATAAAAATCTGTTTCATAATTTAATTCGTTTTAAAGTAAGACAAAGATAGAAATTTTTATTTAAATTTGCACTCTATTTGATAGCTAATTTTAAAACGACCCAACATGTACGAATACATCAATGGCTCACTTGCCGAACTCACACCTACCTATGCAGTTATCGAGGCGGGAGGGGTAGGATACCACATACACATCTCGCTCCACACATTCTCGCAAATCGAAGAGGAGTTGCAGAGGCGAGGTGGCGAGGTTCTACAACAGAGGTTGTATACGCACTATATAGTCCGCGAAGATGCGCAGATTCTGTTTGGGTTCCGCGACAAGGTCGAGCGCGAGCTATTTCGCATGCTCATCAGCGTCTCGGGGGTGGGAGGCAACACGGCACGAATGGTGCTGTCGACCTACTCGCCTAGTGAGTTGCAGAGCATCATAGCCTCGGAGAACGCAGTGTTGCTCAAGAGCGTCAAGGGGTTGGGACTCAAGACGGCACAGAAGATCATCGTCGATTTGAGTGGCAAGATGTTGACCACATCGGTGGTGGAGAGTGGCGTTGAGGTGGTGGTCTCGCAATCGGGCATACACGACGAGGCTATCGAGGCGTTGGTGATGCTTGGATTTGCAAAGACGGCATGCCAAAAGGTGGTCTCGGCAACGCTCAAATCTGCGCCAAATAGCAGCGTCGAGGAGGTGATCCGCAAGGCGTTGAAGCAACTATAGTGGGTAAAATGGAGTTTTGGAGGTGTAGAGGTTGTGATTTGCAATAAATTTACTATCTTTGTGGGATTATGAGAGCGAAATTTAGAGATACAATTATCGGATTGACACTGGTTTTTAGATTGACACTGGTCAGATTTGTTTTGGCGATGGTGGCACTCCTCTTTGTGTGTAGCTGCTATAATAGCGACACCACGAACGAGTCTCAACAGGGCTATATCGTGTCGTATCTCCAATCATCGCACTCACCGACGCTTATCCCCGAGTCGGAGGTGGAGGATACAATCGACGAAGAGCCAGCCTTCTACTCTACATTTGGAACATTTGCATATCGTTATATAGCCACCTACTACGACGAGGGGCGCGATGCTAAGGCCGAGATCACATCTACGAGCCGAGTGGCGATCACCTTCGAGATATACCCGACTAGCAATGGATCGGTGTCGAGCAGCACTCTGCCCTCATATACCAACAATTCGTACTTCGAGAGTTCATATATCGCAGCGGGTCTAACCCCCACATATTGGGACTTCACACCACTCGAATTTACGATCGGCGATGGGACTTTTTTGGAGAGTGTAGATGAGTGTTTGGTCGGTTGTCGACAAGATGATCGTGTAGAAATATACCTAACGTGCAATATGGCGTATGGTAATAACGTTATAGGTTTGATAGACGAGGAGTCGGCACTGCTGGTGATATGCGTCATCGACAATGTTGAGAATTAAGATACATATACTTAAAAGAATGAAGAGGAATATAGTTACTACGTTTACACGTTTTTTTGCAGCGGCAGCAATGGTCGTTGGTATTGCATCGTGTGAGGCCGATTTGGAGTCGGTAGATCTTGACGATGAGAGCGAAAGCGAGGCTGCATGGGCAATTGCCGAACAAGCGGTGCTCGATCTGTGGATCGAAGAGCGTGCTGATAGTTTGATTGACAATCGTCAAGATGCTGGATATTATCTATATAATATCACCCGTGTGGAGGATAATGGATTGGCAACCAACGCAGGCGATTGTTGGGTGCGATATAATATCACCACTCGCGACATGGAGGGTAACATCATCCTCACTCGCAACGAGAGCGAGGCGCTGCTTCAGGGCACATTCTCGTACTATACGCACTATGCACCATATAAGCGTGAGGTGACGAGCGACTCCGATGAGGCGATAGATTTGGCCTTTTTGGATACGTCGTTGGTGATCGATGGCGAGGCGACGAGCTTCTATGCAGGTAGTAAGTTTTTGATCATTATACCTTCGTACCTAGCAGGATCGTCGTATAATGGCACGGGAGGTTACGCAGGACAGTCGACGCTAAGCAGCAATAGGCCGATGATGAGCGAGATCGAGATTATCGAGGTTATCTCGGATATTGATACCTACGAGACGAATGTCGTAGATGAGTTTACGGTGGCCAATGGTTCGTTTACGTGGAGCAGCGTTGCGGTCGAGGACGATGGTGTGACGACAGCTCTTGAAGGGGTATATCTAAATCATGACTACACACCACAGGCGCTCAACTACATCGAGCCATATGGATATGGAAGCACACATGGAATAACAGATATCCAAGAGATGAATGACTCGATCGCCACACTGTTGATCGAGCGTTTCGGAAGTGGAGTGACTACGGGAGATGTGATTACGGAGAGTGAGAGTTCGAATATATGGTATATCGCCCGTTTCCTCGACGGATTTGTGGTAGATACCAATATTGAGGAGGTTCGCGCATTGGTGTTCGACGACTCTACCAACTCGACATCGGAGGTGGTCTACGAGGCTGAGAGCGACAATGGATCACACGTTGATATGTGGTTGTATACGATCCCCGAGATGAAGTATGGACAGTGGGCAGCGATTGTTGGAACGTCGGACTATGGATATGGTAGCGGAGGACGTGATGACGATGGTGCTAGTTCGGAGATTTTGAGCTACACGCCATTGATGTTTGAGATATATGTTGAGCCGATAGAGTACGATTGATAGAGTTTTAGACATAGTATGTTAGTGCACACGATCCCAACAGGTCGTGTGGCACTCTTTTTGGCTAGTTATAGTTAACTAGCAATAGATATAGTGAAGTATTAATTTTGACCATAATTAACGCAAATGAGCAAAAAAGAGAAATTTGATAGCATAGAGATAGATGATCTGGGGATGTTGCCAGAGTTGTTTGATGGCAAGCAACACGTGATACCGATTGTTGCAAATGACGAGGAGGATGAGGATACACCCGAGATTCCCGAGGAGTTGCCCATCTTGACCCTTCGTTCGTCGGTGTTGTTCCCTGGAGCTATCACCCCTATTACGGTGGGTCGCGAGAAGAGCATATTGTTGGTTCGCGATGTCAACGAACGCGGAGGGTTGTTGGGTGCGGTGTTGCAGCGCGAGAATGATGTCGACGATCCGATACCCGATGATATGTATCGCATTGGTACCACAGCACGCATTGTCAAGATATTGGAGATGCCCAATGGCACGTTGACCGTTATCTTGAATGGTTTGGAGAAGATCGAGGTGTTGGATTACGTTGCTACGGAGCCATATATGGTTGCACGTGTGGCACCGATTCCAGATATCAAGGTGGATGATAACAATGTAGCCTTCGAGGCGATTGTCGACACCATCAAGGAGTCGGCATTGGCCATTATCAAGATCTCGCAGACGCTGCCTAAGGAGGCATCGTTTGCAGTGAAGAATATCGAGTCGAAACGAGGAATCATCAACTTTATCTCTACGAACTTCGACTTCTCGGATGTCGATCGTCAGATGTTGTTGGAGGCTACGGGGCTGATGGATCGAGCAAATAAGTTGTTGGAGATCTTGATCCGCGAGCGACAATTTGCCGAGATCAAGAACGAGATACTCAACAAGGCGAAGGGTGAGATAGATCAACAGCAGCGCGACTACTTCTTGCAGCAACACCTGCGCGCGATACAAGATGAGTTGGGCGATACGACCGATGCCGAGATTGACCAGATGCGCGAGCGTGCACAGAGCAAAAATTGGCCAGAGAGCATTGGCGAGTTGTTTACCAAGGAGTTGTCCAAGGTCGAGCGGTTGAATCCAGCGATGTCGGAGTACTCGGTGCAGATGAACTACTTGCAGTTGATGTTGGATTTGCCATGGAACGAGACGACGAAGGATAATTTGGATTTGGAGTCGGCACGCACACAGCTCAACAACGACCACTTCGGATTGGAGGAGGTCAAGGAGCGCATATTGGAGCACCTAGCAGTAATTAAGCTGAAGGGAGATTTGAAGTCGCCAATCTTGTGTTTGTATGGCCCTCCAGGTGTTGGTAAGACCTCGTTAGGGCGCTCTGTGGCCTCGGCTATCGAGCGTAAGTTTGGACGTATCTCGTTGGGTGGATTGCACGACGAGTCGGAGATCCGCGGCCACCGTAGAACCTATATTGGAGCGATGCCTGGACGTATTATCCAGACTATTAAGCGTTGTGAGTCGTCGAACCCAGTGATTATCTTGGACGAGATCGACAAGGTGACGGTGAGCAACCATGGTGATCCATCGAGCGCTCTGTTGGAGGTGTTGGATCCCGAGCAGAATACAACGTTCCACGACAACTACCTCGATCAGGAGTATGATCTATCGAAGGTGATGTTTATCGCTACGGCCAACAATGTGGGCAACATCAACCCTGCACTGCGCGACCGTATGGAGATGATCAATATAGCTGGATATTTGATGGAGGAGAAGGTGGAGATCGCCACTCGCCATCTGTTGCCCAAGCAGTGTAAGGCTCACGGAATCAAGGAGTCGGATCTGATTATCTCGCGCGAGTTGTTGGAGCGTATCATTATGGAGTATACTCGTGAATCGGGTGTGCGATCGTTGGATAAGCAGATGGCGAAGTTGGCTCGTACACGTGCCAAGCAGATCGCCTTCGACGAGGCGTTTGCTCCAGCAATGACGGCGGCCGATGTCGAGAAGATGTTGGGGGTTGCGCGCTTCTTGAACGATAGTTACGACGTTGCAGGGATGGTCGGAGTGGTTACAGGATTGGCATGGACAGAGGTCGGTGGCGATATATTGTATATAGAGTCGATCCTCACACCAGGCAAGGGAGCGTTGTCGTTAACAGGAAATTTGGGTACGGTGATGAAGGAGTCGGCAACGATCGCCTATGAGTGGGTGAAGGCCAATTATGAGAGGTTGGGTATCGCGGTTGAGATGTTTGAGAAGAACGACTTGAATATCCATGTTCCCGACGGAGCTATTCCAAAGGATGGGCCATCGGCAGGTATTACACTCATCACATCTATCGTATCGACATATACGGGACGCAAGGTCAAGGAGCGTATTGCCATGACTGGCGAGACGACGCTTCGCGGACGCGTGACACCCGTTGGCGGTATCAAAGAGAAGATATTGGCGGCGAAGCGTTCGGGCATCGATACGATTATCATGTCGGAGGATAACCGCAAGGATATAAGCGAGATCAAGGAGGAGTATGTAGCAGGCATGACCTTCCACTATGTGCGCACCAACGATGAGGTGTTGGCATTGGCACTCGAAAAATAGTTTGAAGGATGAGAGTATTGGCGATTATACCAGCGCGCTATGCCTCGACACGCTTCGAGGGTAAGCCGCTAGCGCTGTTGGGTGACGTGATGGTTATAGATAGGGTCTATAGGCAGGTTAAGCGCGCTATAGCCGATGTCGTTGTGGCGACGGATGATGAGCGGATCTACTCGGCCGTAGAGTCGTTTGGCGGAGAGGTTGTAATGACCTCCACGGAGCATAAGAGCGGCACGGATCGCTGCTACGAGGCCTATACGAAGTATAGTGCGGCCAATGGCGCATACGATGTTGTGATTAATGTGCAGGGCGACGAACCATTTATCGCGGTGGAGCAGATCGAGAGTTTGGTGGGGTGTTTCGAGCGCCAAGAGGGTGTAGATATAGCGACGTTGGTCAAGCCCTTCGAGAAGAGTGATACGATCGAGATGTTGGAGAACCCCAACTCGCCGAAGGTGGTGGTAGATAAGAGTTGGTGTGCGTTGTACTTTTCGCGCTCGGTCATACCCTACTTGCGCGGTGTAGATCGTAGCGAGTGGTTGAAGTGCCACACCTTCTATAAACATATTGGCATGTATGGTTTTCGTGCCGAGGCGCTACGCGCTGTAACCTCGCTTGAGTGCTCTACGTTGGAGTTGGCCGAGTCGCTGGAGCAGCTGCGTTGGTTGGAGAGTGGTTACAAGATTGGCGTGGGTGTGACCCACCAACAGACAATCGGAATAGATACGCCCGAGGATCTCGCGGAGGCCGAGAGGTTTTTGGCAGATCAAAAATCATAGTTTTTTCAAACCTTAATTCACATAGATTATGAGTGATATAAAGTTTATGGCTGGGCCATGCGTTATCGAGTCGGCAGAGTTGCTCGACACAGTTGCAGCGCAGTTGGTGGCGATCAACAAGCGTCTGGGGGTGGATATTATCTTCAAGGCATCGTTTGACAAGGCAAATCGCACGTCGTTGAGTTCGTATCGCGGTGTGGGGATGGAGCGAGGGCTGCAGATGTTGGCCGACGTAAAGTCGAAATGGGGTTTGAGGTTGGTCACAGATATTCACGAGGCGTATCAGGCAGAGGCTGTGGGCGAGGTTGTCGACGTGTTGCAGATCCCTGCATTCTTGTGTCGCCAGACCGATCTATTGGTTGCAGCGGCCAAGAGCGGCAAGATTGTCAATATCAAGAAGGCACAATTCCTCTCGGGCGACGATATGCACTATCCCTATGAGAAGTGTGTGGCATCGGGCGCTAAGGAGGTATGGTTGACCGAACGAGGTAATATGTTTGGGTATAATAATCTGGTGGTTGACTTCCGCAACATCCCCGACATGAAGCAGATTTGCCCAACGGTGGTGATGGATTGCACCCACTCGGTTCAACGCCCAGGAGGAGGTGGAGGTACGACCAGCGGCAATAGAGAGTATGTGCCATTGATGGCTCAGGCGGCCAAAGCGTTTGGTGCTACGGGCTATTTCTTCGAGGTGCACCCCGACCCCGACAAAGGGTTGAGTGATGCTGCAAATATGTTGTATTTGAGCGACCTAGAGGGGGTTATCGCAGGAGTATTATAAATCCAATAGAGATGGAGAGAGATAATAAAGTTATAGATTTAGCACGCCAAACAATTCGCACCGAGGCCGAAGCATTGCTAACAATGGCCGATAGAGTGGGCGACGAATTTAGAGAGGCAGTCGAGGCGATACTCGCTAGTCGAGGCAAGGTAATTATGACGGGGGTTGGCAAGTCGGGAATCGTGGCGCGCAAGATCGCTGCGACACTAGCGTCGACAGGAACGCCTAGTTTCTATCTGCACCCAGCGGAGGCGTTTCATGGTGATTTGGGAATGATCTCGAAGGAGGATGTTGTGTTGGCAATGTCGTTTTCGGGCGAGAGCGACGAGGTGCTCAAGATCATACCATTTATCCACGACAATGCAAATGTATTGATCGGCATGAGTGGTAGCGATGGTTCGACGTTGGCCAAGAATTCGAATATACATCTCAACGTGGATGTTGAACACGAGGCGTGCATCTTGCGTCTTGCACCCACCACCTCGACCACGGCTCAGATGGCGATGGGCGATGCATTGGCAGTGGCGTTGATGAATGAACGCGAATTTACAAGTCGCGACTTCGCACGCCTACACCCAGGGGGCAGCCTCGGCCGACGATTGTTGATGACCGTAGAGAATGTCATGCGCAAAAGTGAACTGCCGATCGTGGCACCCGACTGCTCGGCCAAGGATATGATTCACTCGATTAGCAAGGGTGGATTGGGTGTTATAGTGGTTTGTCGAGAGGGCAAAATCGAGGGTATCATCACCGATGGCGATATTCGACGTGCGATGGAGAGTCGCGAGTCGGATTTCTTCCATATCACCGCCCAAGATATATATACACGCACGCCAAAGTGCATTTCGCCAGATGAGAAGCTGATTACCGCAGAGCAGATGATGACTCAGAACAAGGTGAGTTCGCTGCTGGTGAGCAACGACAAAGGTGAGTTGAAGGGAATTATTCAGATATATGATATAAAACTGTAAATAGATGATTAGCTTTATACTCTCCCTACTAGCTCTTGTGGCAGGATATTTTATCTATGGCCGCATTGTGGAGCGGATATTCACACCCGATGCCAACCGCAAGACACCAGCCATTACGATGGCCGACGGAGTAGATTTTATGCCGCTGCCACGCTGGAAGATCTTTATGATCCAATTCCTCAATATCGCAGGTCTTGGGCCAATATTTGGTGCTATAATGGGTGCTAAATTTGGTGTGGCATCCTACATTTGGATCGTCGTTGGAACAATCTTTGCGGGGGCTGTGCACGACTATATGGCAGGTATGTTGTCGCTACGCCACAATGGCGAGAGCCTCCCCGAGATCATAGGTCGATACTTGGGTCTACCCACCAAACAATTGATGCGAGGCTTTACGATCCTATTGATGGTGTTGGTCGGAGCGGTCTTTGTGGCTGGGCCAGCAGGTCTTTTGGCGAAGTTGACACCCGACAATCTCGACGCTACGGTGTGGATATTTGTGGTATTTGGATACTATATGTTGGCGACGTTCCTACCTGTGGATAAAATCATCGGTAAGGTCTACCCTCTCTTTGCCATTGCACTGCTGTTTATGGCGGGCGGAATATTTGTAATGTTGTTGTGGCACCACCCCGAGTTACCTGAGTTTAGCGATGGGATAGTCAATACCCACCCTACGGGGATGTCGATCTTCCCATATATGTTTGTCTCGATTGCCTGTGGTGCTATTAGTGGATTTCACGCCACTCAATCGCCTCTCATGGCGCGCTGTATGACCAATGAGATGGATGGCAAACCGATATTCTATGGAGCGATGATCACCGAGGGTATCGTAGCGTTGATATGGGCTGCGGCGGCCACCTACTTCTTCCACCAAAATGGAATGGGCGAGAGCAACGCTTCGATCATCGTCAATAGCATCACCAAGGAGTGGTTGGGGGTAGTCGGAGGAGTTCTTGCACTATTGGGAGTTATCGCGGCACCCATTACGAGCGGCGACACGGCTCTACGTTCGGCACGCTTGATTGTGGCCGATATGTTGGGGATGGAGCAGCGATCGATCTCGAAACGCTTGATGATCTGTGTGCCGATATTTGCCATTACGATGGGGATATTGCTCTATAGTCAGCGCGATGCCTCGGGATTTGACATTATATGGCGCTACTTCGCATGGGCGAACCAGACGCTAGCGGTCTTTACGCTATGGACGATAACTGTCTATCTAACACAGACTAAGAAGATGTATATCATAACGCTGATCCCAGCTCTATTTATGACGGCCGTCTGCACGACCTATATCTGTATTGCACCCGAGGGGTTGTCGCTCAACGAGGCTACGTCGTATGGTATTGGATGTGGCGTGTCACTCGTATCGCTGATCCTATTTATCTTGAAGAGACGAGGAATTGCCGATAGCTTGGGGCGCTAAAATATAGCGCCCTAGAACGACCACCTAGAACGACCACAACGACGGATCGTAGCTCGCTTTGACCTGCTGCGGAATCGTTGTGAAGAGTGTGAACCCTATGCGCTCCTCGATCTCGGCCACCGAGATGGGAGTGGCTAGCGATGAGTAGGAGCGATGCTCGTACCAAAAGCCTACGGCCTTGAGTTCGTCGGCCGTACACTCACCTACACCCTTGCCACTCACGCCACTACGTGTGCGAAGGATAACCTTGTAGTAGGCACCAGGGAGGGGAGACACCATACCATCTCGATCAGTTGTCGAACCTATGGACGAGGTAAAATCGGCTCCTGTGACCACATAGAGTGTATCGGAGCATATCTGGTCGCGAACACGACTCTCCAACGTAGCCCAAACACCTTGGTTGAGTTTATCAAGCTGCGGTGTCATATTCGAGAAATAGAATGTCTGCTTATTCATCTCCACGGTAGCCTGCCGATCGGCCGAGGCGATCTGGTGTCCACGATCGTAATCCCCGACATAGGAGCTATTGAGGTTGGGTTGCAGCTCGGTTGGGATCAATGGATCGTACTCCCAATCCTCGTTGCGCCCCACATCACCATCGTATATATCGTGAAGCGGATAGGCAACCCATGCCGCGGCATGATTCGAGGGGTCGAAACAGAGCGAGAAGTTGCGCACTTTGTCGCCATCGGCAGTGGTTGTCGTGTGATATACATAGATATACCCCTTCGACAGATCGGTCGAGAGTGATGGCACCTCCGCCCACAGAGGGTCACCCGACGAGGTGTATGGAGCCGTAGAGTCCTCCTCCTGCAGGAGTTGCGTAAGCTCTAGAACAAATGCCGTTTCACGCCCCTCGAATCGAAAGATTATCGAGGCTGTGCGGTTAACCGACGTAGTATTCTCTTTGAGGTATAAGTATAGCAGATGGCTCTTCGACGAACCCTCAATCACACCCTCTGCTGTGGTCTGCAAATCAGCGTAATCAAACGACACAAATTGAAACTCGTCGTCATCAATCGTAGCACTCCACGCGGTGTTGACACTGCTCGTATACTCGACAATGGCCACTACAGCCGAGCTTGAGACCTTGCTTAGGCGCAACTTCGCACTCTGCTCTATGGTGGTAGACGTATCGTTGGTTGTGTCGATCGATGTCTCTGCTGCACTACACGAAACGCCAACCAATATCGACAATACGAAGAGTCGTAACACGGCCAATTTATCTCGTTTTTTCATACCTCAAAATAATCTGTGCTATTCAACAAAGGTCACCGTCATCACCTTGGGCTTAGTGGTTGCTGTGAAGTTGTAGACCCACTTTGTTGCGGTGCTGCTCTGCTCGTCGAGCGCATATCCGCTCGATGTTACATCGAATGTGATGTTTGCGATCGCCTTACCCGACGATTCGAAGGTGAGGATATTACCGTTGTAGAAGCGAAACTCCAGAGTACCCGAGGCGTTCCACAAGCGCATATAGTTGGATGTCCCTTTGTCAAACGAGAGCGTGAGATCACCCTCGGTGTATGACAACCCATGAAGGGCGTAGTAGCTGCTAGCCTCGACCAGATAGGGCGCTACACCCAGACTCTCTACAACCTCGGCTACGTTGATCTGACCATCGACCTCGATCACACTACTGCTCGACGAATCGTCATCGTCGTCGAGCAGTTTGACGATGATACTCTTTGGTTTGGTCGTTGCCGAGAATGTATAGACCCACTTCGTCGCGGTGCTACTCGCCTCGTCGAGCGCATAGCCCGATGATACATCGAAGGCGATGCTCTTGATCTCGGCTCCCGACGACTCGAATGTCACGATGTTGCCCGTGTAGAAGCGGAATTCGAGGGTGCCATCGGCATTCCACAGACGCATGTAGTTGGATGTCCCCTTATCGAAAGAGATGGTCACATCACCCTCGGTGTATGACAGACCATTGAGTGGGTAGTTGCTGCTAGCCTCGGTGAGATATCTCAACGCATTGAGGTATAGCGCCACCTCGGCGACATTGATAATGCCATCATCGACAATGGTCACGGACTCCACAATATTTTCGAACTTCGTGGGATAGATCTGCGCCACACCACCGTAGGCAGCGACATAGCCATAAATATCGGCCATACCCGATGTCACAACATCGGCGATTCCAAACTTATTAAAATAGGTGATCGATGCCCCGTCAAGCGTAACCTGTGTATCGTCGATAGTAACTGCTTTGAGACAGACGTATTGATCTATATTGTCAGCAAGGTTGGCAACCGCAAGCTCTTTGGCAACAATGGTCGATGTACCCGACTCCACAGATTCCACCACAACCGTGTAGCCCAGAGACTTCGTCGCACTATACTCACACACCGTACCAGTCAAGGTAACCAGATCGCCAACCGACAACACACTAACGAGTGAGGTGGCCGACACCAACACCGTTGTGTCGCCCGAACTAACATATATCCCAGCCGAATAGAGATAGTCGACAACCACATTTCGAAGTGTGAATTGGGAGTCATTATCGGCCACAAACAGCTCTGCGATGTTTGACCCGACGACTACATTATCATCAACAACTTCATCCTTCTCTTCAACATCCTCATCGAGTGCACGCTCTGTCTGAGTCACCGTAACCTCGTGATAGAGCGACGTATCATCTGTAGCCGAGATGGTTATGGTCGCAACACGCGAGATATACGACACGGGGAGAGCCACCTCGATTGTGCCACTACCCGAACCCGATTGTGGCGAGATGCTCCACCCCCACTCACTCTCGGCCGCAGCGGACGAGAGCGTAACCTGCCAATCGCAATTTGCCGTAATGTCAACCACCCCACCGCTGCTCTGTGAGGCGATGCCATCGGCATCGAACTCAAGTGTCGAGGTCGATACCTCTAGCGATGGCGATGGTGCGACAACAGTGGTATCAGCCTCCTCGGATATGGTGGCATCGACACCGTCACTACTCTTGCAGCCACCCAACAAAGCCACTGCTAAAACAGACAAAGATATAGCTCTTTTCAGACTCATAAATCTATTATTATCGATTAAATCACCATGCAACAAGTAGTCGTTGCAGTAACACAATTTGGCCACAAAGTTACACCTTTTTCGGAGTTAAACAACCTCTAGTGCCATTTTATAATTTTGCCTGCAATGGGCTTTTGAGACAAAATGTGCAAATTCCTCGATAAAATAGCATACTTGGTATATTTCATTTTTTTTATCGCAGTTTGTTATATATCTTTGTTATTGGTAAAAAAACAGAATTTATTATATATGAGGAAATCAAATTTATGTAGTGTTGTGGCGTTAACCATGCTGTGTGCAGCGACTGTGCACGGATATGCCCAACAACAACTTCTCTCGATGACTCTTGAGGAGTGTCTAGATTATGCCAAGGAGAATAGCATCTCGCTAAAAAAGGCTCAACTAGAGATCGACAACAGCGAGGCCGACATCGTGAGTGCCAAAGGCTCTTTTCTGCCCACAGTCTCGGGATCGGCAAGCCAGAGTGTTGGCATCAACCCACTAGCCGACGATAGCAATGGCTACTACAGCGGCTCGTATGGCGTGGATATGTCAATGAAGCTCTATGGCGGTGGCGAGAACAAGATGCAGCTCAAGAAGAGCCATATCAATGCAGAGGTGGCAACGCTCGACTACGATGAGTCGGCCAATGCACTCGATGTGTCGGTGGCTGAGGTCTATGTCGAGATACTCTACTCGATAGAGCAGATCAAGGTGGCCGAGAGTGGTTTGGAACTAAGTGTGCAGAACGAGGCTCGCGGCAAGGCATTTTTGGAGGCAGGAAGCATCAACGAGGCTGATTATGCACAGCTTCAGAGTGCCAAGGCTTCGTATCAGTACAACGTGATCGTGGCTCAGACACAGTTGAGCAACCTATACGTTAGTTTGAAACATCTGTTGGAGCTTCCACAAGATGTTATATTGTCGGCCAAAGCCCCCGTGCTTAGCGATGATATAATGTTGGAGGTGTTACCAACAGCTGGCGAGGTTTACGACTCAGCGATCGAGTCTCGCCCCGAGATTCTCTCGTCGCAGCTCTCTATCTCGACAGCCGAGATAGATGCCCAGATTGCAAAGACGGGGTATCTGCCAACGCTTAGCCTATCGGCAGGAGTCGGAGTCAACCACAATAGCGCGAGCGACTTTAGCTTCTCGACTCAGGCGCGCAACAACTTCGACGCATCGGCAGGATTGAATCTATCGGTGCCGATCTTTAGCCAATACAAAAACCGAGTGGCCGTGAGACAGGCTAATAACGATGTGGAGAGTGCCAACCTGACATTTGCCCAGACGGAGAAGGATCTATACCAGACTATCGAGACTCTTTATAACAACGCCCTTACGGCTCAGGCGAAATACTCTGTGTCACAGTTCCAGCTAGAGGCTACGCAGAAGAGTTTGGATCTCACCACACAGCAGTTTGAGGTGGGTGCAAAGAACACTATCGAGCTTTTGACCGAGCAGAATAATTACAACGAGGCATACCAAGAGTTCCTCACCAACAAGTATCAGTACCTATATAATAGAGCTATACTCAACTACTACAAAACGAATATAATTAAACTATAAAAGATACCATGACAAAGAAGAGAATTATAGTAATTGCGGCAGCAGCAGTAGTTATCGCTGCGGGCATCTACTTCGTAATGCCCAAGAGCGGCAGTGCAGCAGATGTAAACTGGATCACCACAACCGTTGAGCCACAAAACATCACACAAGGTGTAACAGCGACAGGAACCATCGAGCCAGTGACGTTGGTCGATGTGGGTACTCAGGTGTCGGGAATCTTGACTACGTTGTATGTAGATTATAATAGTGTAGTTAAGCAGGGACAAGTTATCGCGGAGTTGGATAAGAGCACACTACAGTTGGATCTCGACACAAACAAGAGCAGCGTGACGGCAGCCAAGAGTAAGCTCGACTATCAGACATCTAACTACGAGCGTGTGAAGCAGTTGTTCGAGAAGGGGTTGATTGCCGATAGCGAGTATGAGCAGGCGTTGTATGACTATGAGACAGCACAGACAAGCTACGATATGGCAGTGACAAGCCTCAAACGTTCGGAGATCAATTTGGGATATGCAACCATCTACTCGCCAATCGACGGAGTTGTATTGTCGAGAAGTGTTGAGGAGGGTCAGACGGTGGCCTCTAGCTTTAGCACTCCAACGCTCTTTACGGTGGCGGCCGATTTGAAGGATATGCGTGTGATTGTCGATGTTGACGAGGCTGATATAGGTAACGTTAGCGAGGGGCAGCGTGTAGAGTTTACCGTAGATGCATTCCCATTGGATAAGTTCGAGGGAGTTGTGACACAGGTTCGTCAGGAGGCTACAATCGAGAGCAACGTTGTGACATATGAGGTTGTTGTTTCGGCAGCTAACCCAGATCTGAAGCTAAAGCCAGGATTGACAGCTACGGTTGAGATCTTTGTGTTGGATATTGATTGCGAAAAGACAGTATCGGCTGCGGCATTGGAGTTCTCTCCATCTACTTCGGGTGCTCCAGCTCCAGCAGCTATGGAGTCTCCAATGGGACAGCGCCCCGAGGGCGCTCCAATGGGACAACGCCCTGATGGTGCTCCAATGGGACAGCGTCCTGATGGTGCTCCAATGGGAGGTCAAGGTGCATCGGCAAACAAGAGTGTAGCAGCGGCTTCGTCGTCGAACGAACCTACGGTTGTATGGGTGTTGAATAGTGATAATATGCCCGAGCCACGCCCAGTTGTTGTGGGAGTTAGCAACGGTATCTTGACTCAGATCGAGGGTAGTGTGAGTGTTGGCACCGAGGTTATCATCGGAATCGAGACTCAGGCAACGGCAACGAGTGGCAGCAAAATCGCAAGTAGCCCATTCCTACAGAGACGTAGATAAACGTGTATAGGCAAGAGATTATGAAAAAGAGAGTAATAGAGTTACAATCGGTTACACGCCACTTCCAAGTCGGCGACGAGACGGTCAAGGCACTACGCGGAGTATCGTTCTCGATCGAGGAGGGAGAGTTTGTCACCATCATGGGAACGTCGGGTAGCGGTAAGAGTACGCTACTCAACGTCCTCGGATGTTTGGACATGCCCACCTCTGGCGAGTTCTTGTTGGATGGAATTCCAGTATCGGGAATGAGCAACGACCAACGTGCAAGATTGCGTAATCAAAAGATTGGATTTATCTTCCAGAACTACAACCTATTGGCTAAAACAACGGCTGTGGCCAACGTGGAGTTACCACTACTCTACTCGTCGGGCATCAGTGCCAAGGAGCGTCAAGAGCGCGCCATCGAGGCACTCAAGGCGGTTGGATTGGGCGATAGACTAGACCACAAGAGCAACCAGATGAGTGGAGGTCAGATGCAACGTGTGGCCATCGCTCGCGCATTGGTCAACCGCCCTGCGGTGATCTTGGCCGACGAGGCTACGGGTAACTTGGATACACGTACATCGTTCGAGATTTTGGTGCTGTTGCAAGAGTTGCATCGCGAGGGTAAGACCATTATCTTTGTGACACACGACCCCGAGATGGCCGATTTCTCGTCACGCAACATCATGCTGCGCGATGGACATATCAAGAGCGATACGACCAACGACAATGTGAGCGATGCCCGAGAGGCTTTGGCGGCACTTCCACCAGTTGTTGAGGATTAATCTGAAAATTAGGATATATTATGAATATTTCAAATTTATTAGCTATAGCATTCAAGGCGCTGGGCAACAACAAATTGCGTGCGTTTTTGACCATGCTTGGTATAATCATCGGAGTGGGATCTGTGATCACGATGTTGGCTATCGGTCAAGGGTCGAGGGCGAGTATCAACGCCCAGATCTCGGAGATGGGATCCAACATGATTATGATCCGCCCAGGTGAGGATGTTCGAGGCGGTGTGCGTCAAGACCCATCGGCCATGCGAACACTGCGTGTAGAGGATTACAAGGCGATCAAGGCGATGGATGATCATCTATTGGCCGTTAGCCCTGTTGTCACCTCTTCGGGACAGTTTATCTTTGGAGCCAATAACTACCCATCGTCGATCACGGGTATCACCAACGACTATATGGAGATCCGCCAGCTGAAGATGGCTAGCGGTACGAAGTTCACCGATATGGATATTTTGACCTCGGCTAAGGTGTGTATCATCGGAACGACTATCAAGGATTATCTCTTCCCCGATGGTGAGGATCCAATCGGCAAGGTGATCCGCTTCAAGACCTTCCCATTCCGCGTTATCGGAGTGTTGGAGTCGAAGGGATACAATACGATGGGAACCGATCAGGATGCAATTGTATTGGCACCCTACACCTCGATTATGAAGCGTGTATCGGCCGTCACTCACCTAAATCAGATCTATGCGTCGGCTTTGGATGAGAAGAAGACCGACGAGGCGATCGACGCTATCACAGCTGTGTTGCGTTCGAACCACAACCTCACCTATCAAAAGGATGACTTCAATATCCGCTCACAGCAGGAGTTGGCCTCGATGCTCAACTCGACGAGTGAGTTGATGACTACCCTATTGGCATGCGTTGCCTCGATATCGTTGATTGTCGGAGGTATCGGTATCATGAATATCATGTATGTGTCGGTGACGGAGCGAACAAAAGAGATCGGATTGCGAATGTCGGTTGGCGGTCGCGGAATCGACATCCTATCGCAGTTTCTTATCGAGGCGATCATCATCAGTATCTCGGGAGGTATCATCGGTGTGATACTGGGTTGCGGAGCCGCATGGATGGTGGAACACTTCGCCTCGTGGCCAATTCAGATCGAGAGCTGGACTATCTTGTTGTCGTTTGCCGTATGTAGCTTCACGGGTGTATTCTTCGGATGGTATCCAGCCAAGAAGGCTGCGGCACTCAACCCTATCGACGCTATTAGATACGAATAAAAATTATAGCTGTGGGAATAAATATTCTCAATAAAAAGGTAAACATGTTCACACTCCAACTTATCGGTTGGGGTGTGATATTATGTATATCACTCTTTGGCGGTTCGATCTTCAACTCCAATTCGTTTGATACGTTTGGAGTGGCGATGTTGAGCATAAGTATCGTTAAGTTGATATTTATCTATCTACTTAACTATCTGTTGTTTATTCCACGATATCTGTTTACGGGACATCGCAATGGATTCTTTGTCTGCAACGTTGTGTTGGTTGTTGCGCTGCTCTTGTTGTCGTACTATGTCAATGCCGCTGATCTTCTACAGTCGCTGCGACCATTGGAGGATATAAAGCCATATCGTCGCCCTAGCTCGATGTATCTGACTCGCGACTTTATCAACTACGTGTTGATGATCGGATTGGTGACAGCGCTTCGGTTGGCGGAGCGACTTGAGGCGAGTGAGGCGGCACTCAAGGAGGCTGAGAGTGCACGCATCAAGGCGGAGTTGGCAAACATGCGAAGCCAAATCAACCCTCACTTCCTACTCAATACGCTCAACAACATCTACGCCCTCACGGCTATAGATGCCGACAAGGCGCAAAAGACCATCAAGGAGTTGAGCGATCTACTGAGATATATCCTCTACGACAATCTCAACGACCGAGTATCGTTGATGGGCGAGGTGAAGTTTCTCAAGACATATATTGAGTTGATGAGCATACGCCTGCCATTGAAGGTGAAGTTGCATACGGAGTTCAAAATATCGGAACAGTCGACCACTCTAATCGCACCGCTGATCTTTATATCGTTGATCGAAAATGCCTTTAAACATAGTGTGAGCGCCAGTGGCGAGGGGTATATCGAGATCTATTTCGAGGAGCGCAGCGAGAGGCAAGAGGTAGTGTTATCAATCAAAAATAGCAACCACGCCAAACGCGACGAGGATAAGAGTGGCCATGGAATCGGATTGGAGCAGGTGCGTCGACGATTGGAGCTGATCTACCCAGATAACTACACTTGGGAGGTGGCGCAGAGCGATGCAGAGTATAGCAGTGTATTAACCCTAAAGAGCAGTGTATGAGACAACTAAAGACCATTGTTATCGACGATGAGCCGTTGGCTGCATTGTTGTTGGAGGGGTATGTTGCCAAGACCCCTTTTTTGGAGCATACAGCCACCTTTGCGACCGCTGTCGAGGCGATAAATAGCGAGGCATTGGCCGAGGCCGATCTGCTGTTGCTCGATATTCAGATGCCCACCCTAACGGGGTTGGAGTTTAGCCGTATGGTCAACGAACGCACACGTATAATATTTACTACAGCGTTTAATCAATACGCAATCGATGGCTACAAGGTCAACGCCTTGGACTATCTGCTCAAACCCATCTCGTATGTCGATTTTTTGGAGGCGGTGCAGAAAGCAGTCGATTGGTTTGCGCTCAAAGAGAGAGCCGAGACATCCATCGAAACGACTAAGAGCGAGGAGAGCGAGGAGGAGAGTATCGACTCGATATATGTGAAATCGGAGTATAAACTTATCCGCATAGAGCTTGACTCACTACTCTATGTCGAGGGTTTGAAGGATTATGTAAAGTTCCAAATCGAGGGCGAGAACAGGGCAATATTGTCGTTGATGAATATGAAACGGGTGGAGGATATGCTGCCTAAAGATCAATTTATACGCGTCCATAGATCGTTTATCGTGCGCAAAGATAAGATCAAGGTGATCGAACGTAGTCGCATACTATTTGACAATGAGTGCATCCCCATTGGCGAAAACTACAAATCACAGTTGCAGGAGTATCTTAAGGTGCGAAGTATTTAGTGTTGTTGGGGGCTTTCGTGTGGGGCTTACGCACCACTGCCCTGCGCGGGCGGCGGCGGCGTGCTCGCCGCGGAGCTAATTATTTGTCAGCAATGATATAGGAGGGTGAATAACAAGTCGAAATTATATTGCGTAAGGGAGGCCTACTCCTCCAAAAGGTTTTTTAGACGGTTGTAGTGGCGGTCGAAAAATAGTTGTATGTTATTGAGGTTCTTGTTGTTGGGGTCGCGCTGGACTTGGATCTGCATTTCGAGCAGATAGCGACGCATGTCTTTGAGTAGAATCTCTGTGGCCAAACGTTTGTTGTAGTCGGGTTTGCGTAGCCATTGGTATTGAGTTAGCGCAAAGTGGGCGTAGATCTCTAGTAGATCTGAATTTTCGATGTCGTAGACCACGACTGGTTTCATCTGTACTTTCATTGCCTTGTAGTTTTTGTGGTTAAACAATCTTTGGGCAGTGAAAAAAAAGAGGTGATTTCGCTGACCCGTTGACTTTCACCACGTAAGGCAGTGGGTGCATTAACACATCCACACGGGGGCGAAACCACCGTGCAGATATATGACGAGACATAGGCATAAAAATGCCCACCTCGAAATAAAGGCAGGTTTCCCCACCTTACGTGAATATGAAAGTCACCACAAATATAACAAAAAAACTCGACACCAACCCCCATAATAAAAAATATTTATTCATCAGATGCCCATTCTCTCCATCCGTCATTGCGGACTCCGATCCGCAATCCCTCGGGCAAAGTGGCGTTAGAGACCCTATGAATATGTTCGCAGGAGGGATTGCGGATCGGAGTCCGCAATGACGTAGGGGG
>JBCQUH010000024.1:0-30209 GCA_047174185.1 Rikenellaceae bacterium
TTTCCTCTCTGAAAAAATATTTTATCTCATTCCCTGCAACACTTCAACTCCTCAGTTGCATTTACAAGTTGAATTTAGGAAGTGTTTAAAAAATTATCGATTGATGGGTCAAAAAATGTTATTTTTTGAGAAAAAAAGCCTATATTTGTAGCTTAAAAAACATATTAATATTACTACTATGAAGGTAGGTATCATAATGGGGTCGAATAGCGACTACGATGTTATGTACGAAGCGGTTAAAACTCTCGAGGAGTTTGGTGTGGAGTTCGAGAAACGAGTAGTTAGCGCTCATCGCACCCCTGAATTGTTATTTGATTATGCGCGTAGTGCGCGAGATCGCGGCTTGCAGGTTATCATTGCAGGTGCAGGAGGGGCGGCTCATTTGCCAGGAATGGTTGCTAGTATGACGGCATTGCCAGTGGTTGGTGTGCCTGTTAAATCGCGTGCGTTGAATGGTTTAGACTCTTTGTTGTCTATCGTTCAGATGCCTGGTGGAGTGCCAGTAGCTACAACCGCAATCAATGGGGCGAAGAATGCTGCGTTGATTGCGGTCTCTATTTTATCGTTGTCGGATGGTGAGTTGGCTGCGAAGTATGACGCTTTTCGGGCGAAGCAGACGGCAGATGTATTGGCGTTGGAGATTTAGGGGTTTATGGGTATTAAGAGAATCGGAATAGTTGGTGGCGGCCAATTGGGATTGATGATTGGCGAGGCTGCTGAGGCGTTGGGCTATGAGTCGGTGTCGTTGGATCCTGCGGTGGATGCACCGTCGCGCGCTGTGTGCGTGGATCATATCGTGGCGGCTTACGACGATGAGCAGGCGTTGGAGCATCTGTGCGAGATGACGGATGTTGTGACCTACGAGTTTGAGAATATCCCAGCGGCAGTTATTGAGCCACTGTGTGAGCGATATAATGTTCCGCAGGGTTGCGCTCCGTTGTTGGATTCTCAGGATCGATTGTTCGAGAAGCAGAATGCTGTGCGTAGTGGGTTGCGTACACCGAAATTTGCTGCGGTAGATGGTGGTGAGTCGCTGTTTGCGGCTATCGAGCAGATGGGTCTGCCTGCGGTGCTCAAGACTCGTCGCATGGGTTATGATGGTCGTGGCCAGATGGTGATCCGCACGATGGAGGATGCTCGGGTTGCAGCGGAGCAGATTACATCACCCTCGATCTTGGAGGAGTTTGTGCAGTTCGACTACGAGGTGAGTACGGTGGTCGTTCGTTCAAAAGATGATAGTGTAGTATTCCCTATTGGGCGCAATATACATAAGCGTGGCGTTTTGGATCTGTGTGTTGTTCCAGCGGCTATCTCGGATGAGTTTCGCGAGCGTGTGGAGCGTGGTAGTTTGGCCTTTATGGAGCAGTGTGGTTACTATGGTATTTTGGCCATCGAGTACTTTGTTAAGGGCGATGAGGTGATCTTCAACGAGATGGCACCGAGACCGCATAACTCGGGTCACTATACGATCGAGGGTTGTGATGGTGGCTCGCAGTTTTCGCAGTTGGTTCGTTACTTGGTGGGCGAGCCTTTTGATACGGTGTCGTTGGCGGCAGAGTCGGTGATAATGAAGAATATATTGGGCGAGGATATGGCAGTGGCGCAGCAGATTGCCGCAGAGTGTGAGAGTGGTGAGCATGAGGGTTGTTATGTTCATTTGTATGGCAAGAGCGAGTGCAAGGTGGGTCGCAAGATGGGTCACATCACCTTTGTTGGATTGAGTGAGGCGGAGTATTATGAGCGGTGGGCAAGTCGCTTTGCAGATTAGATATTTGGTAAGGAAAATATAAATATAAGATAAAAACATGAGTAATTTTCGCATCTATGTAGAGAAGAGAGAGCAGTTTCGAGTGGAGGCCGAGAGCCTGCGCACGGAGTTGAATACGAATTTGAATCTAGAGATTGCCTCTCTACGATTGGTTTGTCTCTACGACCTCTTTGGCTTTAGTGATGAGTTGTTGGAGCGTGCGCGTTATGGAGTCTTTGGCGAGACGGTAACCGATCGAGTGAGCGACGAGATCGACGTTGATGGAGGTCAGATGATCGCTATTGAGTATCTGCCAGGTCAGTTTGACCAACGTGCAGCATCGGCTGTTGATTGTGTTAAGTTGTTGGATCCGACGGCCGATGTTCGTATCCGTTCGGCACGATTGTTTATCCTCGATGCTGGGGTTAGTGCTTCGGATTTGGCTCGTATCAAGAGCTACTGTATCAACGCTGTCGAGTCTCGCGAGAAGGATATGTCGAAGTTGAGCGATGCCGAGCAGGCGGTGCCAACGGCAGTCCCAGTGTTGGAGGGTTTCCGCCAGATGGGTGACGCGGAGTTGGAGGGTTATTGCAAGGCGAATGGCTTGGCGATGAACGCAGCTGATTTGGCCGAGGTGCGACGCTATTTTACTCAAGAGAATAGAGACCCTTCGCAGACGGAGTTGCGAATCTTGGATACCTATTGGAGTGACCACTGTCGCCACACGACCTTCACTTCGGAGTTGACCGAAATTGCTGTTGAGGATAGCTTTATCAAGGCCGATATCGAGGCTGCAATCGACGGTGCGATGCATATCCGTGCGTCGTTAGGTCGCGAGCACAAGCCGTTGTGTTTGATGGAGTTGGCCACTATCGGAGCGCGTTATCTGCGCCAAGAGGGTTATCTGGATGATATGGAGATTAGCGAGGAGAACAACGCATGTTCGATCTTTGTGGATATAGATGTTGATGGCCAGATGGAGAGATGGTTGTTGCAGTTCAAGAACGAGACACATAACCATCCGACGGAGATCGAACCATTTGGAGGTGCGTCGACCTGTTTGGGCGGTGCAATCCGTGACCCATTGTCGGGTCGTGCGTATGTCTATCAGGCTATGCGAGTTACGGGTGCTGGTAATATATATACGCCAATTGCCGAGACGATGGAGGGCAAGTTGCCCCAGCGTATCATCTCGCGTAAGGCGGCCGATGGCTACTCAAGCTATGGTAACCAGATCGGATTGGCGACTACCCATGTGAGGGAGATCTACCATCCGAACTATGTCGCTAAGCGATTGGAGGTTGGTGCTGTTTGTGGCGCTGTGAAGGCGGATGCTGTTCGCAGAGAGTCACCTGCGGCGGGCGATATTGTGTTGATGTTTGGAGGTCGCACGGGACGCGATGGCGTGGGTGGTGCTACGGGATCGTCGAAGGAGCATACGGCCGAGTCGTTGGAGACTTGCAGCAGCGAGGTTCAGAAGGGAAATGCCCCCGAGGAGCGTAAGATCTCGAGATTGTTCCGCAAGGCGGAGGTTACACGTTTGGTCAAGAAGTCGAATGACTTTGGAGCTGGTGGAGTGAGTGTTGCTATCGGTGAGTTGACCGATGGATTGGATATTTATTTGGATCGTATACCTACTAAATATAGTGGATTGAACTCTACGGAGATCGCAATTAGCGAGTCTCAGGAGCGTATGTCGGTGGTTGTCGAGGCCAAGGATAAGGAGGCGTTTATAAAGTATTGTCACGAGGAGAATCTGGAGGTTACGCATGTTGCCGATGTTACGGATTTGAAACGTATGCGAATGTTCTTGAATGGTGAGTTGATCGTGGATTTGAGTCGCGAGTTTATCGACTCGGCAGGAGCGCCACACTATGCCGATGCAGTTATCGAGGCTGTTGAGGAGCGCGACCCATTCGAAAGAGCGGTGGAGGGTGATACCCTTCGCGATCAGGTGTTGGCCAATATGGCCGACGACAATGTCACTTCGCAGAGGGGAATGATCGAGATGTTCGACGCGACGATCGGTCTGTCGACTGTGTTGATGCCATTTGGCGGTCGCACTCAGGGTTCCGAGACGCAGGTGTCGGTTCAGAAGTTGCCGACGAAGGGCTTTACGAATATGGCGAGTATGTTGTCGTATGGCTACAATCCGTTTATCTCGGAGTGGAGTCCCTACCACGGTTCGGCCTATGCGGTTGTTGAGTCGTGTGCCAAGGTTGTGGCGGCAGGAGCTAGATACAACAAGATGCGATTCTCGTATCAGGAGTACTTCGAGCGCATGAGCAGCTCGCAGAGCTGGGGTAAGCCGTTGGCATCGCTGTTGGGAGCGTTGAAGATGCAGGTTGATTTGAAGTTGCCATCTATTGGCGGTAAGGATTCGATGAGCGGAACGTTCCACGATATCAATGTGCCACCGATGTTGATGGCAATCGGAGTTGCGATGGTCGATGCACGCAATGTTATCTCGACCGATTTGAAGTCGGCAGGTAATAATATATATATGTATAAGCACACGCCACTTGGCAATGGCATGCCCGATACCGATGCATTGAGCGAGATGTGGGGCGAGGTAAGCACGTTGATCGAGAGTGGAGCTGTGAAGTCGGCCTATGCCGTGGGCTTTGGAGGCGTTGTAGAGGCCGTGGCTAAGATGTCGTTTGGTAATGAGGTTGGAGCCGAGGTCGAGGTTGATAGCTCGGAGTTGTTTAACTACAACTACGGATCTATTGTGATGGAGGTTGCTCCGTCGTGTGATTTGAGCGCATCGCCTTATGCGGTGAAGATTGGTCAGACTACCCAGAGCAAGAGCGTGGTGTTCAATGGCGAGAGCTTCGACATTGCGCAGTTGCGAGAGGTTAATAGTGGGCGCTTTGCCGAGATCTATGCCGATTCTGCTGCGAGCGATGCAGTGTCGAGTGTCGAGGGTGTTGGCGATAAGATGGCTACAAGTGTTGCGATCTATTCGGGTGCAAGTGTCGAGAATCCAGTCGCTTATTTGCCTGTATTCCCAGGTACGAACTGCGATTCGGATACTGCCAAGGCCTTTGCGAGGGCAGGAGCCGAGGTTGTTACGTCGGTGTTCTGCAACGTGACTAGCGATATGATCTTTGCCTCGATCGACGAGATGGTCGAGAAGATCGATGGCTGCCATATCTTTGTGTTGAGCGGAGGTTTCTCGAGCGGTGATGAGCCAGATGGAAGTGGTAAGTTTATCGCTACGGTGTTGAATAATGAGAGGGTGGCGGCAGCTATCCATCGCTTGATAGATCGCGAGGGTTTGATTTTGGGAATCTGTAATGGTTTCCAGGCGTTGGTTAAGTCGGGTCTGTTGCCATATGGTCGCTTGGGTCAGTTGACTGTTGAGTCGCCTACGCTGTTTCGCAACAATATCAACCGTCATATCTCGCAGGTCGTCACTACACGTGTTAGCTCTGTTAGCTCGCCATGGTTGTCGAGCTTCGAGTTGGGCGATGAGCACGCTATCGCAGTTAGCCATGGTGAGGGTAAGTTTGTGGTGAGCGAGGAGTTGGCGCGCGAGTTGTTTGAGCGTAATCAGGTGGCATTCCAATATGTCGATCTAGAGGGTGAGATCGCAACCGAGACACCATACAACCCCAATGGTTCGAGCTATGCAATCGAGGGAATCGTGAGCGAGGATGGAAGAATCTTGGGTAAGATGGGTCACACGGAGCGCTACGAGGAGAATCTGTTTAAGAACATCTCAGGCGAGAAGCGTCAACCATTGTTTGAGAATGCGGTGAACTACTTCAGAAAGTAAGGTAATAAATAATAATAAAATAAAACATACAATTATGCAACAGAAAGAGATGCTCTACGAGGGCAAGGCAAAGCAGGTTTTTTTGACAGATAACGAGGATCAGATCATCATCCACTACAAGGATGCAGCCACAGCGTTTAACAACGTGAAGAAGGCGACGATCGACAATAAGGGAGTGTTGAACAATGCAATCTCTACGTTGATTTTCGAGCAGTTGCACGCAGCTGACATCACAACTCACTATATCGAGACGCTGAACGATCGCGATCAGTTGTGTCGTCGTGTAGAGATCATCCCAATCGAGGTTATCGTGCGTAATATCGTTGCAGGATCGATGGCTCAGCGTTTGGGTATCGAGGAGGGTACAAAGCCCGCGAATACAATTTTTGATATCTGCTACAAGAACGACGAGTTGGGTGATCCATTGATCAATGACCACCATGCAGTAGCATTGGGTGCGTTGTCGTATGAGGAGTTGGATACGGTCTATGCGATGACAGCAAAGATCAATGACGTGTTGACTGAGATGTTTAAGAAGATGAATATCACGTTGGTAGATTTCAAGATCGAGTTTGGTCGCACACGCGATGGCGAGATTGTATTGGCTGACGAGGTTTCACCCGATACATGCCGTTTGTGGGATATGACAACCAATGAGAAGTTGGATAAGGATCGTTTCCGTCGCGACTTGGGTAAGGTTCGCGAGGCTTACGAGGAGATCCTTGCTCGTTTGCAGCAGTTGTAGTCATGAGTTCGACTAACAAGGCGATTTTCGGCACTTTTCTCGCCTCTCAAATCCTCACGTACCGCAAGTACGCTGCGGTTTGAGAGGCTTCGCGAAGCCCCAAAACACATCCTTGTTACTCAAACTTATAACTCATAACTTATAATTCACAACTTATAATTTATAGGTGTGATTTCGCAGTTTTTAATATATAATATAGTATAAAATGTTAGATTCTCAAGATCCGTTTGACAATGGTATTCACGAGGAGTGTGGCGTATTTGGCGTATTTGGAGTCCCCGATGCAGCGTCGTTGACCTATTATGGTCTGCATGCATTGCAGCATCGTGGTCAAGAGGCGTGTGGAATCGTGGCGGTTGGTGATGATGGAGAGTTTCGTCGCCACCGAGGTGATGGATTGGTGACAGAGGTGTTTAATGAGCAGAGTCTCGCACCGCTCAAAGGTAGCAAGGCGATCGGCCATGTGCGTTACTCGACGGCAGGCGGCGGTGGCACGGAGAATATCCAGCCATTTATGTTTCGTCACAATACGGGCGATTTCGCGATGGCACACAATGGTAATCTGGTCAACTCGGATGATCTGCGAGTCTATTTGGAGAATCGCGGTAGCCTCTTCCAATCGTCGTCGGATAGCGAGGTGTTGGCGCATTTGATTAAGAAGGATAAGCGTTCGTTGCACCGTATCAATGCGATTGTTGCGGCGCTGAATATGATCGAGGGTGCCTTTGCCTTCTTGATTATGACCGAGAATCGGGTCTATGCGTGTCGCGATAAGTATGGTCTGCGCCCCTTGTCAATCGGTCGTTTGGGCGATGGATATGTCGTTAGCTCGGAGACCTGTGCGTTGGATGTTGTTGGCGCGGAGTATCTTCGCGATGTTGAGCCAGGCGAGATTGTATCGTTTGATGCTAAGGGTTTGCGCTCGACCCACTTTTCGCAGTTCAAGCGCCATCAGATGTGTGCGATGGAGTATATCTACTTTGCTCGCCCCGATTCCGATATCGAGGGTTGCAATGTGCATACGTTCCGCAAGGAGTCGGGTAAATATCTTTGGGCCGATTCTCCTGCGGATGTCGATATTGTAGTTGGTGTTCCCGATTCGAGTTTGAGCGCTGCGATGGGTTATGCCGAGGCTGCGGGTCTGCCCTACGAGATGGGGTTGATCAAGAATAAATATATTGGTCGAACCTTTATCCAACCCTCGCAGGCACTGCGCGAGAAGGGTGTTAGGATGAAGTTGTCGGCCGTTCGCGGTATCGTGAGTGGCAAGCGCGTGGCGTTGATCGATGACTCGATCGTGCGAGGTACGACATCGAAACGTATTGTGAGGATGCTCAAAGAGGCAGGTGCGACGGAGGTTCATGTCCGCATTGCAAGCCCCGAGTATAGCCATTCGTGTTACTATGGAGTCGATACGTCGAGTGTCGAGGAGCTGTTGTCGCATAGGATGAATGTTGCGGAGGCGTGTGAGTATATCGAGGCTGATTCATTGGCCTTCTTGCGTTCTGAGATGTTGTACAAATCGGGCGGTCGCAAGCAGTTGTGTACGGCATGTTTCACGGGAGACTATCCGACAAATCTGTATGGAGCGGATGATCGCGAGGGTGTGCCATCGTGTTAGTTGAGAAGAGAGAAAAATTAAAAGTAAAAATAGAGAGCTATGTCAAAGAGTTATGGAGATGCAGGTGTAAACCTAGAGGCAGGTTACGAGTCGGTACGTCGTATCAAAAGTCATGTTGCGAGCACAGCACGTTTGGGTGTTATGGGCAATATTGGAGCGTTTGGAGGTATGTTTGACCTCTCGGCGTTGAACGTTAAAGAGCCAGTTTTGGTTAGCGGAACCGATGGCGTTGGTACGAAGTTGAAGTTGGCCTTTGCGATGGATCGTCACGATACGATCGGTGTGGATGCTGTTGCGATGTGTGTCAACGATGTCTTGGCACAGGGTGCTGAGCCATTGTATTTTCTAGATTATATTGCGGTGGGTCACAACGAGCCAGCGAAGATCGAGGCTATCGTATCGGGTGTTGCCGAGGGTTGCCGCCAGAGCGGATGTGCATTGATTGGTGGCGAGACTGCCGAGATGCCAGGTATGTACGAGGGTGGTGAGTATGACATCGCAGGTTTTACGTGTGGTGTGGTCGAGAAGTCACAGTTGATCGATGGTACGAAGGTCAAGGTGGGCGATGTGTTGGTTGGAATCGCTTCGAGCGGAGTCCACTCGAATGGTTTCTCGTTGGTTCGCAAGGTGATTGCCGATGCAGGGTTGGATCTCTTTGAGAGCTATGAGGAGTTAGGTGGCAAGCGTCTGGGCGATGTTTTGTTGGAGCCTACGAAGATATATGTTAAGCAGGTTTTGGAGGTTATCCGCAAGGTCGATGTCCACGGTATTAGCCACATTACGGGTGGTGGATTCGACGAGAATATCCCACGTATCTTGACTTCGGATATGGGACTCGAGATCGATTTGGGTAGCTGGGAGATATTGCCAATCTTCAAGATGTTGGAGGCGCGTGGCGGCATCGCTTCTCGTGAGATGTTCAATGTCTTTAATATGGGAATCGGAATGGTCATCGCGTGTGACGAGGCCGATGCAGCGACGGTTTGCGAGATCTTGGGCGGTTTTGGCGAGAAGGCGAGTGTCATAGGTCGTATCACCGATAAGGGTGGTGTTGTAGATATTTTGTAGAGTCTATGTCGAAGTGTCGTTTAGCGTCGAAGTGTCGTATAGCCATCATGGCGAGTGGCTCGGGAAGTAATTTCGAGGCGCTCACTATGGCGTGTCTGGGCGGAGATATCGCGGCCGATGTGGTGTTGATGGTGTGTGACAAACCAGGGGCGAAGGTCGTTGATCGCGCGTCACGTTTGGGAGTCGACGCGTTGGTTTTGTCTCCACGTGATTTCGCCTCGAAGCGCGATTACGAGGCGGAGGTTGTCGAGGCACTTCGCAGTCGCGGTGTCGAGTTGATCTGCTTGGCGGGTTATATGCGTATTATTGGCGATGAGCTGTTGAGCAGCTATGAGGGTCGTATTGTCAATATCCACCCCTCGATTTTGCCAGCGTTCAAGGGTGCACATGCAATCGAACAGGCGTTGGCGTATGGGGTGAAGTACTATGGTGCGACGATCCACTATGTGACGCAGGAGTTGGATAGCGGAGCGATCATCGATCAGGAGGTCTTTCGCTATGATGGAGTGGATGTCGAGGAGTTGGAGGCGATGGTGCACACGGTTGAGCATCCGTTGTATATCCGTTCGGTAAAGAGGTTGGTAGAGAGTTTAAAATAAAAATAATAAGATATGAAAAAGAGAGCATTAATCAGTGTTAGCGACAAACAGGGTGTTGTCGATTTTGCTAAGCAGTTGGTGGCGTTGGATTGGGAGATCATCGCTACGGGCGGAACAATGAAGTTGTTGGCCGATAGTGGTGTTGCGGTTATCAATATCAGCGATGTGACGGGTTTTCCCGAGATTTGTGATGGCCGTGTCAAGACGCTTCATCCCAATGTTCATGGCGGATTGTTGGCACGTCGCGACGATGAGTCACACTTGGCAGCATTGAAGGAGAATAATATCGAGTTTATCGATATGGTGTGTGTCAATTTGTATCCCTTTGCAGCGACTATCGCAAAGTCGGATGTTGTGTTGGCCGATGCTATTGAGAATATCGACATCGGAGGCCCTTCGATGTTGCGTAGCGCGGCGAAGAACTATGCATCGGTGACTGTAGTGTGTGATCCATCGGACTATGCACAGATCATCAGCGAGATCGAGGCTGGCGGATCGACTACGGAGGATACACGTTTCAAGTTGATGGCTAAGGCCTTTACCCACACGGCGGAGTATGACACGATGATCGCTGGTTTCATGCGCAAGAATGCAGGTTTGTCGGAGAAATTATTCTTGGAGTATGACTTGGTTCAGTCGTTGCGCTATGGTGAGAATCCTCATCAGGAGGCTAAGTTCTATGGTTCGGCTGAGAGTGTTCCATTCTCGTTGTCGGGTGCTAAGCAGTTGAACGGCAAAGAGTTGTCGTATAATAATATTCAGGATGCCAATGCTGCATTGTGTATCGTTAGAGAGTTCGGCCAGCAGCCTTTCTGCGTAGGTTTGAAGCATATGAACCCATGTGGAGCAGGTGTGGGAGCCGATGTTGTTGAGGCGTGGACACGTGCTTATGAGGCCGATACGGTTAGTATCTTTGGCGGTATTGTAGCTACCAACCAGACGGTTACGGCCGAGGTTGCGGAGCTTATGAAGCCTATCTTTTTGGAGATCATCATGGCACCTGCGTTTACGCAGGAGGCGTTGGATGTGTTGTGCACGAAGAAGAATTTGCGTCTGTTGCAGGTCGATATGACAGCGAGCGATGCAAAGCAGATGCAGTATGTGAGTGTTAATGGAGGCATGTTGGCGCAGCAACTCGATACTACTACTGCTACGGTTGTAGCTGATATGTGCGTTACGGAGGCAAAGCCTACGGCAGAGCAGTTGGTCGATTTGGACTTCGGATGGCGAGTTGTGAAGCATGTTAAGTCGAACGCAATTGTTGCGGTTAAGGATGGTAAGACATTGGGCGTTGGTGCTGGTCAGATGAATCGTATCGGTTCGGCCGAGATCGCATTGAAGCAGGCTCAGGCTAAGGGTGTTACAGAGGGTATCACGTTGGCATCGGATGGTTTCTTTCCGTTTGATGATTGTGTGACATTGGCTGCGGAGTATGGCGTTTCGGCTATTGTACAGCCAGGTGGTAGCGTTCGTGACGAGGATTCGATCAAGATGGCTAACGCCAAGGGCATCTCGATGGTATTTACAGGCATGCGCCACTTCAAGCACTAGGATATGGAGAAGGTATTGGTTATTGGGTCGGGCGGTCGCGAACATGCGATCGTCGATGCACTGAAGCGTTCGGACGAGGTATCGAAGGTCTATTGTACACCAGGTAATGCAGGAATAGCGAAGATCGCGGAGTGTGTGCCAATCAAGGAGACGGATGTCGAGGCGTTGTGTGCCTTCGCTTTCGAGAAGGATTTGGCTTTGACGGTTGTTGGGCCTGAGGTTGCATTGGCAGCAGGTGTCGTGGATCGTTTCAAGAAGGCAGGGTTGAGAATCTTTGGCCCTACGCAGGCTGCAGCTCAGATCGAGGCGAGCAAGGAGTTTGCCAAGGATTTGATGAAGAAGTATGGTATTCCGACGGCCGATTACGCTACGTTCTCGGATTTCGACGAGGCGTTGGCCTATGTCAAGGCAGGATCGTTGCCCGCGGTGTTGAAGTATGATGGTTTGGCAGCGGGCAAGGGCGTTGTGATTGCCGAGAGCTACGAGGAGGCTGAGGCGGCGTTGAAGGATATGTTGCTGGATGATAAGTTCGGCAAGGGTCGCGTTGTTGTCGAGGAGTTTTTGGATGGTCCCGAGTTTTCGTTTATGTGTTTTGTCGATTGCGACAATGTCTATCCGATGGCTATCTCGCAGGATCACAAGCGCGTAGGCGAGGGTGACAAGGGTCTGAATACGGGCGGTATGGGAGCCTATTCCCCCGTTCCATTCATCACGGACGAGGATCAGAAGTACGCTTTGGAGCAGGTGATGATCCCAACGGCCAAGGCGATGATCTCGGAGGGTGCCCCCTTTAGCGGTGTGTTGTATGGCGGATTGATCAAGAGCGAGAGCGGAATCAAGGTTATAGAGTTTAATGCTCGATTTGGCGATCCCGAGACCGAGGTTGTGTTGCCACGTTTGAAGAGCGATATCTATGAGGTGTTCTGCGCGGTGGCCGATGGTCGCAAGGTGAGTGTTGAGTGGGCAGATTTCGCAACTCTAGGAATAGTGTTGGCCTCGAAGGGCTACCCCGAGGAGTATGTCAAGGGTGCTAAGATCAAGGGGTTGGAGAGTGTCGATGCGAAGGTTTACCATATGGGAACAGCTAAGCAGGGTGCTGATTATGTGACCAATGGCGGCCGTGTGATGATCGTTGTGGGCAAGGGAGCCGATCTGCGCGAAGCACAGCAAAATGCACTGGAGCAGATCCAAAAGATCGAGTGTGATGATCTGTTCTATCGTCGCGATATTGGACATAGATGTTTAAAATAGCAGATATAAAGTTATGATAGTAAGCGGAAAAGAGTTGTCGGCACGTCTCAAGGCAGATATGGCGGCAGAGGTCTTGAAGATAAAGGAGAGTTATGGTAAGGTGCCTCATCTGGTTGTGATCTTGGTGGGTGACGATCCAGGTAGCTGTTCGTATGTCAAAGGTAAGGCGAAGGCATCGGAGGAGGTAGGTATCCAGAATACCACTATTCGCAAGGATGCCTCGATCAGCGAGGCTGAGTTGTTGGGGATTATCGAGGATTTGAATAACGATCCGTCGGTCAATGGCATTTTGGTTCAGTTGCCACTGCCCAAACATATCGACTCGGATAAGGTTATTGCAGCGATTGCTCGTAGCAAGGATGTTGATGGTTTCCACCCATTGAATGTCGCAGGGTTGTGGTTGAACACGGAGTGTGTGTTGCCATGTACGCCTAAGGGAATTATCAAGATGATGAAGTCTGCAGGGGTCGAGATTGCAGGTCGTCGCGCGGTTGTTTTGGGACGTAGCAATATCGTTGGTCTGCCAGTGTCGAAGTTGTTGTTGAACGAGAATGCAACGGTTACGGTGGCACACTCGCGCACGCAGAATTTGGCCGAAGTTACTCGTGAGGCCGACATCTTGGTTGTGGCGATTGGTTGTGCGAAGTTTGTGACAGCCGATATGGTTAAACCAGGGGCTGTGGTTATCGACGTGGGTGTCAATCGCGACGAAGAGAGCGGTAAGTTGTGTGGCGATGTGGATTTTGCAGCGATTGAGAGCGTTGCAAGCGTCATCACGCCTGTCCCAGGTGGGGTAGGGCCAATGACAATCTGCTGCTTGATGGAGAACACTATCGAGTGTTTCTTAGCTCAACAGAGATAAAGTTTTTAAGTGCAAAGGGGGTGGCTCTAGAAAAGAGTTTGCCCCCTTTTTCTATGATGAGTATGCGAACCCGAACCCGAATAGGAACCCAGAGAAGTAAGCTAGTAGCTGAGGTGAAATATCTCTTTTTGAATGGCAAAAGCAGTAAATTTGTCTACTACTTCACGCACTATATCAAGCTCATGATTCCGAGTATTGTCTATCGTCACCGTCGTAAACGCCTTCTGTCGAAGTTTGATCGTATGTCTCAATCCGAGCGTGAGTATATCCTCGACCGTGTGGAGTACTACTGCAAGCTCCACGAGGTGCTAGATTTTGTTGAGCGAATAGATACGAAGCCTCTAGATCAACACAGGTTGCGCACTCGGGCGCAGCGTAGCTATGCGAGCGTCTATTTTCTCGATACGTTTGAGTATACACGTAGCTTTCCATCCCATTTTCGGTGGTCATACTTCTTTGGCGATGTAGATTTTCTGCTGCCATTGGCCTCGGTGACCAAGAGTCGTCCGATAGTCGAGGAGAACCACAATTCGGTCTTATTGAAGTTGAATCACCTCAGACACTTTATCTGGGTCAATGACTCGAAGCGTTTCGAGGATAAAGAGCAGATCGCAGTCTTTCGTGGCGATATTGTGGGCAAGAGTAGCCGAATGGATTTTGTTCGCAAATTTCACGATAGCTCACTGTGCGATGCAGGTGATGTGTGTGACAACTCTGATCTGCCAGCCGAGTGGTTCAAGCCCAAGATGACTCTGGCGGAGCATCTGGATTATAAGTTTATCGTCTCGTTGGAGGGTAACGATGTTGCGAGCAATCTCAAGTGGGTTATGTCCTCCAACTCGGTGGCTGTGATGCCTCGTCCGACGTGTGAGACGTGGTTTATGGAGGGGCGTTTGGTTCCCAATAAACACTATATAGAGGTTGCTGCCGACTACTCGGATTTCGAGGATCGCCTTCAATACTACCTTGGCCATCCCGATGAAGCTAAGGCGATCGCTCGCAATGCAAATGAGTATTGCGCTCAATTCCGCAATGCCGAGCGCGAGACGCTGATCTCATACCTCGTGCTACAGCGATACTTCACCCAGACGGGGCAGCTGTCGCCGCCTCGCCATGATGGTGTGTCGTCGCTTTAGATCATCTTTTAGATCATCTGCGACACCTCGGAGAACTTCATTTTGCGGATCTCGCAGTTGTTGATTGTTGTCGGAAGAACCATAAATATCTCACCCTCCTCGGCCTTTTTGTCCTTTACAATAGCGCTTAGCAGCTCCTCGATGGGGAGTGGAGGTGTTAGATCAAATCCCAATTTTTGGTGAATATCGTATATTCGCTGGTGGTCGGAGTCGTTGAGCAGTCCGAGATTTTTGGCGATATTTGCAGCTATGATCGTACCTACGGCCACCGCCTCGCCATGTATCATCTTGTTCGACAACTTCTCGATGGCGTGGGCAAATGTGTGTCCGAGGTTGAGCTTGCGTCGCTCTCCGCTCTCGCGTTCGTCGCGCTCCACGATCTCGGCCTTCACCTTCACCGAGGCTATTATCGCACGGCTCAGTAGGTCGCTGTCGCCTCGTAACTGCTCGAACGCGACCCCCTCGAGTAGCTCGAATAGCTCTCTGTCGGCAATGATAGCCGATTTTGTCACCTCAGCCAACCCAGCGCGAAACTCACGATCGGATAGTGTGCGTAGCATGTCGACCGCGCAGATTACAAATCGAGGTTGGTTGAATGTGCCGATCATGTTCTTGTAACCCAATAGGTTAACTCCATTTTTACCACCCACGCCAGCATCCACCTGGCTAAGTAGTGTGGTAGATATAAATCCAAACTCGACACCTCGCATATATGTCGCAGCGACAAATCCCGTGATGTCGGTCACGATTCCACCGCCAAACCCAAGCAAGAATGTCTTACGATCGGCACCCATCTCAACCAACTGAGTATAGATCGACTCCACCGTCGCAAGGGTCTTGATCGTCTCCCCCTCGCCAATCACTATTCGCTCATATTTAGCCACCTTATCACCGTATAGTCGCTCTACGTTGTGGTCTGTAATTACAATCACACGCCCTTTTGGGAGTTTCTCCTCGAGTGTCTCGATACCGTTTGTAACGCATACGTCACTCGAATTTTTTATCTTCAAAGAGTAGTTGCTCATTGTTTGAGGGGGATTAATGTGTAAATATATTATTATATGGGAGACAAAGTTAGTAATTTTCGAGACAAAATGACTACCTTTGTGGCAAATTTTATAGGAGACAGATGCAAAAACTACGCAACATTGCCATCATCGCGCACGTCGATCATGGAAAAACAACGCTTGTCGATAAGATGATATTGGCAAGCAACATCCTGCGCGAAAGCTCGCAGCAGGGACAAGGAGAGCTAATCCTCGACAATAACGATCTGGAGCGAGAGCGTGGAATCACGATCCTCTCGAAGAATGTATCGGTCGTTTACAAAGATTATAAGATCAATATTATCGACACCCCAGGCCATGCCGACTTCGGTGGCGAGGTTGAGCGCGTGCTCAATATGTGCGACGGAGTGTTGTTGTTGGTTGACGCTTTCGAGGGTACAATGCCTCAGACACGATTTGTGTTGCAGAAGGCGTTGGCATTGGGCAAGAAGCCAATAGTTGTGATCAATAAGGTGGATAAGCCTAACTGTCGCCCAGAGTTGGTTAATGAGCAGGTGTTTGACCTTATGTTTGCGCTCGACGCATCGGACGATCAGTTGGAGTATAAGACTATCTATGGTTCGGCTAAGCAGGGTTGGATGTCGGAGGATTGGCAGAAGCCAACCGACTCGATCACTCCGCTGTTGGATTGTATCGTTGAGCAGATTGCCGAGCCTCAGATCGCAGAGGGGACACCTCAGATGTTGGTTACGTCGTTGGAGTACTCGTCGTATATCGGTCGTATTGCCGTTGGTAAGGTTACGCGCGGATCGTTGAAGGCGGGTCAGACTGTGACGTTGGCAAAGCGCGATGGCGAGACGATGGTCAAGAGCCGTATCAAGGAGCTGATGATCTTCGATGGTCTGGGTAAGAAGCGTGTCGACGAGGTGTCGTGTGGCGAGATCTGCGCAGTGGTTGGAATCGAAGGGTTCGAGATCGGTGATACGATCTGCGATTACGAGAACCCCGAGGCTCTGCCTCCAATCTCGATTGACGAGCCTACCATGTCGATGACATTTACGATTAATAACTCACCATTTTTTGGTCGCGATGGTAAATTTGTTACGTCGCGCCATATCAAGGATCGTTTGGATAAGGAGCTGGAGAAGAATCTTGCGTTGCGAGTTGAGGCAGGAACGACGGCCGATAGCTTCTTGGTCTTTGGCCGTGGAGTACTCCACTTGTCGGTGTTGATCGAGACTATGCGTCGCGAGGGCTATGAGCTTCAAGTTGGTCAGCCCAAGGTTATTATCAAGGAGATCGATGGCAAAAGGTGTGAGCCAATCGAGGAGCTAACGGTCGATTGCCCCGAGGAGCACTCGGGTACGGTGATCGATTTGGTGACACGTCGCAAGGGTACGTTGACAAATATGGTTACATCGGATGAGCGCACTCGATTGGAGTTCTCGATCCCGTCGCGCGGAATCATGGGTCTGCGTTCGAATATGTTGACCGCTACGGCTGGCGAGGCTATCATGACTCACCGCCTGTTGGGCTTCGAGCCATGGATGGGCGACATCGAGATGCGCAGTAATGGATCAATCATCTCTGGTGAGACGGGCACGGCATTTGCCTACTCGATCGATAAGCTGCAGGATCGCGGTCGCTTCTTCATCGCACCAATGGATGAGGTCTATTGCGGTCAGGTGATTGGCGAGCATACGCGTAGCAACGACATTACGGTGAATGTCACAAAGGCAAAGCAGTTGACAAATATGCGTGCGTCGGGTTCGGACGATAAGGTTACGATCGCGCCCCCACGCTTGTTTACGTTGGAGGAGGCATTGGAGTATATTCAAGAGGATGAGTATGTGGAGATCACCCCTAACTCAATGCGTCTGCGTAAGATATTGCTCAACGAGAACGACCGTAAGCGAGCAGCGAAATAGTTGATATTAGATGGGCACTATCTCTTTCGAGGGGTGGTGCCCAATGATAATATATGCCAAGTGATAGCTGAGGCGAGTGCGACGAGTGCGATTTGAGCGAGTATGATCCCTTTGGCAACGTACAGGGTGCAGTATCCGATCGAGATCCATACGAGCGATATTGATGTTAGTTTTGCTCGCAGCGGCATCGACCGATTTTCGTTGTAGTTGCGAATATATTCACCCAGCAGCGGATTGGTCATTAGCCAAGTGTGTAGCTTTGGCGAACAACGCATGAATAACGCTGCCGAGAGGAGTAGAAAAGGGGTTGTGGGCAGCAGTGGCACGACTATGCCGAGTGTGCCGAGTGCCAAAGATATGATGCCGATGAGTATGCCGAGTCTCTTCATGTTTGCGAAGGTACTCCAATATATTGAGATTTGAAACTAAATTAAAGATTTTTTTATGAAACAGATAATAGGTATCGCTACCGATCATGCAGGGTATCAGTTAAAAGAGTATCTTGTTGGATGGTTGGGTGCGAAGGGTTTTGATGTTGTGGATTATGGTACGATGAGCGAGGAGAGTGTCGACTATCCCGATATGGCTCACGCTTTGGCCGAGGGTGTAGAGTCGGGCGAGGTGTCGTTGGGAGTTGGAATCTGTGGTTCGGGCGAGGGAATGGCGATGACGCTCAACAAGCACCAAGGGGTGCGCGCAGGTCTGTGTTGGTGTCAAGAGGTTGCGGAGTTGATCTCGCAACACAACAATGCCAATGTGATTGTTTTGCCAGCAAGGTTTATCGACAACGATCAAGCGACACTATTTATCGAGAGTTGGTTAGCCACACCATTCGAGGGTGGTCGCCACGTAGCACGAGTAGATAAGATTGCACGCAAATATTAAGTTGTCTATTCTCTCATAAAATCCTTAGAAAAGACTTAGCAATTCTCAGTAATATTCAGTGCTGAGAATTGCTAAGTCTTTTCTGAGAATTACTGAGAACGACAATATAGAGGAGATACGAAGTTATCTCAAGCTCAGCGGCGAGCACGCCGCCGCCGCTGCCTGTGCAGGGCAGCTCCCTATAGTCTCTAGTACTGCTCCTTCTCGTTAGGGAAGTTCATCTCTTTGACATCCGAGATGTAGTGTTCGATGGCCGATGTCATTTGGGTGTGTAGGTCGGCATATCGTCGTAGGAATCTAGGCGAAAAGTCGTTGTTGATACCCAACATATCGTGGATCACGAGCACCTGTCCATCGACTCCGCTACCAGCTCCAATGCCGATAATTGGGGTTTTAACCTCCTGAGCTACCTGAGTGGCTAGCTTCGCAGGGATCTTCTCGAGCACTATTCCAAAGCATCCAGCTTGGCTGAGCAATCGAGCATCGTGAAGCAATTTCTCAGCCTCGGCCTCCTCCTTCGCACGTACGGTATATGTTCCAAATTTATTGATTGATTGAGGTGTTAGTCCGAGATGTCCCATCACGGGTATTCCAGCAGAGATGATTCTCGTTACCGATTCGATGATCTCCTCTCCTCCCTCCATCTTTACAGCATCGGCCTCGGTCTCCTTCATGATTCTTATCGCCGAGTCGAGTGCCACCTTCGAGTTTCCTTGATAGGTTCCAAATGGCAGATCGACTACCACCAACGCGCGATTTACGGCACGCACTACCGAACGTCCATGATAGATCATCATGTCGAGTGTGATGGGGAGTGTGGTGGTGTAGCCTGCCATAACGTTGGCTGCAGAGTCACCAACTAATATTACATCGATACCTGCTGCATCCACAATTTTGGCCATCGTATAGTCGTAGGCCGTTAGCATTGAGATCTTTTCGCCGCGCTGCTTCATCTCGGTGAGACGATATGTTGTGACGGCTCTTATGTTGCTCTCTGTAGACATATTTTTTACTTTGTTAGTGTTGATTTTAGATCTTCGAAGGCGCGCCATAGCACCACTCCGCCAGCGACCGATACGTTGATCGAATGTTTACTCCCCATTTGAGGGATTTCGACAGCTTGATGGCACTTGTCGACTACTGTTTGATCGACTCCCATCACTTCGTTGCCAAATATAAGGGCGTACTTCTCGTCGCTTTGGAATCTATATTTGTCGAGCATTACAGCCCCCTCGACCTGCTCTATGGCGATGGATTTATATCCTTGGTTATGTAGCTCTTCGAGGCACTCGATCGTAGAGTCGAAGTGTTGCCACTCGACGGTCATCTCAGCTCCTAGAGCACTTTTGTGAATATCTTTGCTCGGAGGCGTTGCAGTGATACCGCAGAGGGCTATCGAGCGAATGGCAAAAGCGTCGCAGGTGCGAAAAAAAGCACCGATATTTTGAGCTGAACGTATATTGTCAAGCACTACAACTACCGATATTCTAGGTTGTTGTGCATACTGTTCAGGTGTTGGGCGATTGAGTTGTTGATTTGATATTTTTTGCATTATCTTCTATCTTAATATATGGCAAATGTATAAAAAAAACGTTACATTCCTACTATAAATACAAAAAACGATTCTGTTGAATTTCATACTTGATGGGCTTCGATTGGGGTGGATATATCTATTTCGAGGGTGGGTGGGCTATTTTTTTGCCTCTATGGGTTTCTAATTCGAATATTTTTGTGTAAATTTGTAAAATATTTTATTGTTTAATATGGCGTCAATGCGTTATTTGCTATCTCTATTTTTGATTATGACCTCGTTTGTGGTGTCGGCTCAGGATTCTGGGGTGGCTTATGAGGTGTCGCTAGGTGTCGATTTCGAGAGCTATTTTGACAATCGAGAGTATGCCAAAACGAGTGGTGAGTCGGGGAGCGATCTGGCGGCTAGATTGATGCCTACGCTCTCGTGGCAATTTAGTCGTAGCGAATCACTTACGGTAGGTGTCGATTGGGTCGTGCCCTTTGGTAGTGTGGGATCGTCGACGGAGGATGGAGTTAAGAGTGAGTCATATTATTATGACATAAAAAGCTTGATCTACTATACGTTAAACGCAGGTCGATGGCGTGTTGTGACTGGTATGTTTTCGATGGCTCAGATGTCGATGGAGAGTTATGGCGAGGCTTTTTTCTCGTCGGAGTATCGCTTCTATAGTCGTGTGATGAGCGGTTTGCTGGGAGCCTATCGCAATGGAGAGTCGTTTTTTGAGATGGCGTGTGATTGGATGGGACAACCCTCGACATCGACTCGTGAGCGTTTTGTGGTCTACTCAGCAGGATGTCATCAATTTGGTGATTTTGTATTGGGTTACAATTTGTCGATGATGCACTTTGCAGGGCAGAAAGTCTCGGGTTTGGACAATGTGGTAGATAATGGTTTGGTAGCACCATATATAGGGTATGGTCATCGCTTTGATGGTGGATTGTTGTTTGATCTGCGTGTTGGGTATCTGCAATCACTGCAGCAGGATCGTCGTTATGAGGATGGGTGGCAAACGCCTGCTATGTGGGAGTTCGGATTTGGGGTTAGTAGATGGGGCTTTACGATTGAGAATCAACTCTATTTGGGTGACAATCTGCAACCGTTGTATGATGGACATACGCTCGACGATGGGACGGTGGTGACGTATGGTGATATGTTGTATTTTGGCGCGCAAGATTTTCGCACCGATGGTGGTTACTACAATCGATCGGCATTGAGTTACGATCGCGTGTTTGGAGGTGGCAGAGTGCGCTTGCGAGGCCAATTGGTGTTTCATACAAATGCTGAAGGGGTGGCTAATCAACAGATATTGGAGCTTAGCGTCAAGCTAGGTAAGATAGTATATAAGGGTAAATAACGAATATAATTTATAGATCATGGCACAAGATATAGAGAGAGTCGTACAGACGAAAGATAGGTCGTTGAACTTCTTGGAAGAGATTATTGAAAACTCAATTGCGAATGGAAATAAGAGGGTGCAGACCCGTTTCCCACCAGAGCCGAATGGTTACCTACATATAGGTCATGCTAAGAGTATTTGTATCAATTTTGGGTTGGCACAGCGCTATGGTGGTCTGTGTAATCTGCGCTTCGACGACACGAATCCGACTAAGGAGGATGTGGAGTATGTCGATGCTATTAAGGAGGATATCAAGTGGTTGGGATTCGAGTGGGCTAAGGAGTGTTATGCGTCGGATTACTTCGAGGATCTCTATGAGTGGGCATTGGTGTTGATCCGCAAGGGGTTGGCCTATGTTGACGATCAGACTCAGGAGCAGATCCGCGAGACGCGAGGCACGGTATCGGTGCCTGGTACTAACTCGCCATATCGCGATCGTGGGGTCGAGGAGAATGTCGATCTCTTTGAGCGTATGCGCGCTGGAGAGTTTGCCGATGGCGAGAAGGTGTTGCGTGCGAAGTTGGATATGGCGCACCCAAATATGTTGATGCGCGACCCGATCATGTATCGTGTGTTGCACACCGAGCACCACCGCACGGGCGATAAGTGGTGCATCTATCCGATGTATGACTATGCCCATGGTCAGAGCGACTCTTTGGAGCAGATCACACACTCGATCTGTACTCTGGAGTTCGATGTACACCGTCCGTTGTATGACTGGTTTATCGAGGCGTTGGAGATCTATCCATCACATCAGTATGAGTTCGCGCGCCTCAATCTTACATATACCATGATGTCGAAACGACGATTATTGAAGTTGGTCGAGGATGGTGTGGTGATGGGGTGGGACGACCCTCGCATGCCCACTATTTGTGGATTGCGTCGTCGTGGATATACCCCTGCGTCGGTGAGAGCATTTGCCGAGATGGTGGGTGTTGCCAAGCGCGATAATATTATTGATCTGGGTAAGTTGGAGTACTGCGTGAGAGAGTATCTCAACAAGGTGGCCGATCGTCGCATGGCGGTGTTGAATCCACTCAAGGTGACGGTGACCAACTACGATGAGGCGCAAAGAGAGCTGTTCAAGGCGGTGAATAATCCCGAGAATGTCGAGGCAGGAAGTCGCGAAGTGCCATTTAGTCGTGAGCTGTGGATCGAGCGTGATGACTTTATGGAGAACCCTCCTAAGAAGTTCTACCGGTTGAGTATCGGCGGTGAGGTGCGTTTGCGCTATTCATACTTGTTGAAGTGCGAGGATGTGGTTCGCGATGCCAATGGCGAGGTTATCGAGCTGTTGTGTACCATCGACCCGATGTCGGGTGGTGGTTCGTCGAGCGATGGCCGCAAGACTAAGGGTGTGATCCACTGGGTATCGGCTCGCGACGCTGTGGAGGCTACGGTACGTCTATTCTCGCCACTCTTTGTCAAGGAGTCACCCGACGATTGTGCCGAGGGTGAGACGTGGGAGAGCAATCTAAATGCCGACTCAATGGTCGAGATTAAGGGATACTTGGAGCCATCACTCGCCGATGCTAAACCAGGTGTGACATATCAGTTCGAGCGCGTCGGATACTTCTGTGCCGACAAGGACTCGACAGCCGAAAAGATGGTTTTCAACCGCACCGTGACACTCAAGGACTCTTGGGCAAAGGTGGTCAAGAGGTAGTAGGATAGCCCTTAGAGCTAAGTAAAAAGGGTGTGACTCGCAATTCGAGTCACACCCTTTACTATTGATATTCCGTGGAGGATTACTCCTCGCCCAAGATCTCCAAGATCTTGATCGCAGCAGTCGAGATTGGTGTTCCAGGGCCAAAGATTGCCGCTGCACCATCCTTATACAACTGGTCGTAGTCCTGTGCTGGGATAACTCCTCCCACGATAACCACAATATCCTCGCGACCCAACTTCGCCAACTCGCCGATGATCTGGGGTACAAGTGTCAAGTGACCTGCCGCCAACGACGACACTCCAACAACGTGAACGTCATTCTCCACAGCCTGCTTAGCAGCCTCCTCGGGAGTCTGGAACAATGGGCCCATGTCGACATCAAATCCGATATCTGCATAACCAGTCGCTACAACCTTCGCTCCACGATCGTGGCCATCCTGACCCAACTTCGCAATCATGATACGTGGCTGACGACCCTCTCTCTTTGCGAAGTCCGCAGCCATTGCTGTTGCCTTCTGGAACGATACATCTGTCTTCACCTCTGAACTATAAATTCCTGAAATTGAACGAATAACGGCCTGATAACGACCAACAATATCCTCGCATGCATCTGAGATCTCGCCCAACGATGCACGCAACTTAGCAGCCTCTACGGCCAACGCCAACAAGTTACCCTCGCCACTCTTGACACACGCTGTAATAGCCTCCAACGCAGCCTTCACAGCTGCCTCGTCGCGCTCTGCACGCAATGCATTCAATCGCTCGATCTGGCTCAAACGTACCGCTGTGTTGTCTACGGCCAAGATGTCGATCGGATCCTCCTTCTCCAAACGGTACTCATTGATACCGATGATCTTCTCGCTGCCCGAGTCGATACGAGCCTGCTTGCGAGCCGATGCCTCCTCGATACGCATCTTTGGCAATCCTGTCTCGATCGCTTTGGCCATTCCGCCCAACTCCTCGACCTCCTGAATCAACGCCCATGCCTTCTCGGCAATCTCGTTAGTCAAGCTCTCGATATAGTAAGAACCAGCCCATGGATCAACCTCGCGGCATATGTTTGTCTCCTCCTGAATATAGATCTGAGTGTTACGAGCAATACGTGCTGAGAAGTCGGTTGGCAATGCAATCGCCTCATCCAACGCATTGGTATGCAATGACTGTGTGTGACCCAACGCTGCACCCATCGCCTCGATAGCCGTACGTGCTACGTTGTTGAATGGATCCTGCTCCGTAAGCGACCATCCCGATGTCTGAGAGTGGGTACGAAGTGCCAAGGACTTTGGATTCTGAGGGTTGAACTGCTTTACGATCTTCGCCCACAACATACGCGCTGCACGCATCTTTGCGATCTCCATAAAGTGGTTCATGCCGATTGCCCAGAAGAACGACAAGCGTGGTGCAAAGGCATCGATCGACATACCTGCGTTGACTCCTGCGCGCAAATACTCCAATCCATCGGCCAAAGTGTATGCCAACTCGATGTCAGCCGTAGCTCCCGCCTCCTGCATATGGTAACCCGAAATAGAGATCGAGTTGAACTTAGGCATATTCTGAGACGTGTACTCAAAGATATCGGCAATGATCTTCATCGAGAACTTCGGAGGATAGATATAGGTGTTACGCACCATAAACTCCTTCAAAATATCGTTCTGGATCGTACCTGCCAACTGATCGAGTGTGCATCCCTGCTCCAAACCAGTCACGATGTAGAATGCCAAGACTGGAAGTACCGCACCATTCATGGTCATCGAGACCGACATTTTGTCGAGTGGAATTCCGTTGAATAGCACCTTCATATCCTCTACCGAGCAGATCGACACTCCAGCCTTACCAACATCGCCCACTACACGTGGATGGTCGGCATCGTAGCCGCGGTGAGTTGCCAAGTCAAATGCCACCGACAATCCCTTCTGACCTGCGGCCAAGTTACGACGATAGAATGCGTTTGACTCCTCGGCAGTCGAGAATCCTGCATACTGACGAATAGTCCATGGACGCATAACATACATCGTAGAGTATGGGCCACGTAGGAACGGTGCCATACCTGCTGCATAGTTCAAATGCTCCATGCCTGCCAGATCCTCGGCCGAGTATGAACCCTTGACTGGAATCTGCTCTGCGGTCAACCATGGTTCGGCCTGACCGCCTTTTGTCTTTTTACAACAGCTGCTCTGGCCTGCTGCGTAATTTAGATCTGAAAATTTTGCTCTCATAATTACAATCCGAGTTCTTTAAGGTAAGACTTCAATGTCTCTAGCACGTTGCTCTTCACGCTGATAAAGTTGGTGATGCCCTGTGCCTCAAGCTCTGCGCTGCACGCTGGAGCACCTGCAATAACGAGGATCGCCTCGCCTGCCAACTGCTCCTTGATCTGTGGTGCCAAAGTAGCGTAGTCGTCGTCCGACGAACATACAACAACGATATCTGCCTTCGTAGCTTTGGCTGCTGCCACTCCCTCTTCAATTGTCTTGAAGTACGTGTTGTCCATAACCTTGATACCAGCACATGCAAAGAAGTTGCATGCAAACTGCGAACGAGCACGTGCCATTCCCAAGTTACCACACGTCAACATAAAGGCCTTCAACTCCTTCTCGGAGCGGTCAACGCCCAAACGCATCTGCTCAAAGGCCATCGCTCCGCGGTATGGCGTAAGTTTGTTGGCCGATGGTTCGCACTTGCTCACAGCCTCGACGCTCAACGACTCACCAGCCTCCTCCGTGAAGTTAGGGTATTGGTTTGCGCCCAACAAAATCTGGCGACGTGTTGCGATATTCTTATCCTTCGTAGCAGCCGATTTATTGACACTCTCGACAACGAATCCTGCTGCATGAGCTGCGCGATATCCCCCCATCTGCTCCACCTCGAGGAACAACGCCCACGCCTGATCGGCGATGCTCGATGTCAAATTCTCGATATAGTACGATCCACCCGATGGGTCAACTACCTGATCGAAGTGCGACTCATGCTTCAACAACAACTCGGTGTTGCGAGCAATACGCTTCGAGAACACATCCGCCTCCTCATAAGCGTAGTTAAATGGAAGTACCTCCAACGAGTATACACCAGCGATAGCTGCCGACATAGCCTCGGTCGTACCACGCAACATATTTACATATGGATCATAAGCTGTCTGGTTCCACTCTGAAGTGACCGCATGCGCCTGCATCTTGCAAACACACTCATTCTCGGGTGCATAGGCCTTGACGATATTAGCCCACAATAGGCGTGCTGCACGGAACTTCGCAATCTCCATAAAGTAGTTCGACGTAACGCTCATCTCGAACATGATCTTGCTAGCTACCTGATCAATCGAAAGCCCCTCCTCCATTATTCGCACGATGTAGTCGTGAGCGGCCGCGAGCGAGAATGCCAACTCCTCGACGATGGTCGAACCCGAGTTTGAAAGTGCCGAACCGTGTACCGTAATCACTCGTATGTGGTGATACTCTGCGCTCAACTTCATGATCTCGGCAACCGTCTCGAAACAAGCTGCTCCGTCGCCTCCGTATACATACTCACCCTCTTTTGTGAGGTTATTGATGATTGGATCGACTGCAAAACGGGCGTGGATAGACTCCTTCGCTACACCCTCGCGATCCATCTTAGCGATGAACAAGCGAGCCGTAGCAGAGATCTTCTTACCCGAAAAGGCGATGCTAATTGATGGTAGGTCGATACCCTCAAGCAACACATCAAGTTGCTCTGCTGTTAACCCATCAGCTCCCACTACAAATCCGAGTGAGTCGACGCCCTTCATCAAGATCTCCAACGCCTCTTTGTTAGCCTCTTCGACCGATTTGATGGTGATTGATTGGTGAATTCTCCACTTGTTGTGGGGACGTACTCCGCGTACAAATGGGAATTGTCCTGCCTCAGAATCCAAGAACTTGATCTTCTCCAGATCCTCTGCGCGATAGTATGGACGAACATTAAACCCTTCGGCAGTTTTCCAAACCAACTTACGCTCGTAATCGGCACCCTTGAGGTCTTTTTCGATGACCTTCTCCCAATCCTCCGTAGCGACTGGAGGAAATTCAGCAAATAGGCTCTCCTTTTTGGTGTTTGTCATAACGTTATAATTATTTAAAATTTGTGTTTACCGTCTATTAACTTCTCGATAACAGCATCAAAGATATACAAAAAAACCAAGGTTCTCCAACTTTCCCCCAATTTTTTCACCCCTTGACCTATATATTATAACACATTTTTTCGTCAACTTCACTCTCGTTATCAAAAACACTGCCTTGGTGCAAATATATCGAAACTGTACGGATGCTATAGTTAGAAAAAAAACACTACCTTTGTGGTGTTGTTATAATTAGGAGATTTTTAGCTATGGAGTTGATCTATGATATAGTCGTTGTGGGGGCTGGACACGCAGGTTGCGAGGCGGCAATGGCTGCAGCCCGTATGGGGTGTCGCACGCTGTTGATTACACAGGATATGACCAAATTTGCTAACATGTCGTGCAACCCTGCGGTGGGTGGTGTGGCCAAGGGGCAGATCGTGCGCGAGATCGATGCACTGGGGGGTGAGATGGGTCGCATTACCGACCTGAGTACCATTCAGTTCCGTATGCTAAATCGTTCGAAGGGGGCTGCCATGTGGTCGCCTCGTGCGCAGTGCGACAAGGCGCGTTTTTCGGCCGAGTGGCGACGTGCACTGGAGTTGCAGGAGTGTCTCTATTTGTGGCAAGATAGCGTGGTCGAAGTGCTGTTCGATGCAGAGCGCACAATGCGCGGTGTGCGCACAGCGATGGGGGTGGAGTTTACCGCCTCGGCAGTGGTGCTTACGAGTGGTACGTTTATGGGCGGACTCATGCACTGTGGAGCGGCACAGGCCAAGGGTGGCCGCGCAGGCGACCAATCATCCGAGGGTGTGAGTGAGTCGTTGGCTGCGGTGGGGTTCGAAGTGGGGCGCATGAAGACTGGTACACCAGCGCGATTGGATGCGCGAACTATCGACTTTGCAAAGCTCGAGGAGCAGGCGGGCGATGAGCAACCGTCTAAATTCTCATACTCTACCTCTACTCATGCGGTGTCGGATCAGCTACCATGCTACCTTGTATATACATCTAAGGATGTGCATGATATGTTACGCACGGGGTTTGACCAATCACCGCTGTTCAATGGTACGATCAAGGGCATAGGCCCTCGCTACTGCCCTAGCATCGAGGATAAGTTGCGCACCTTTGCTGATAAGGATCAGCATCAACTATTTCTGGAGCCTGAGGGGCGCGATACGACGGAGTATTATCTCAATGGATTCTCGTCGTCGCTGCCGTGGCAGGTGCAGATGGAGGCGCTGCGAGGTATCGAGGGGTTTGAGTCGGTGCATATCTTCCGTCCTGGTTACGCCATCGAGTATGATTACTTTCCTCCGACCCAGTTGCGTGCGACGTTGGAGACAAAGTTGGTCGACAATCTATACTTCGCTGGTCAGATCAACGGTACGACGGGCTACGAGGAGGCGGCTGCCCAAGGTCTTATGGCTGGTCTCAACGCTGCGCTCAAGGTGCAGGGGCGTGATCAACTCGTCTTGGCGCGCGACGAGGCCTATATCGGTGTGTTGATCGACGATTTGGTGAGCAAGGGTGTCGACGAGCCATATCGTATGTTTACTTCGCGTGCGGAGCATCGTATATTGCTGCGTCAAGACAATGCCGATCTACGTTTGACACCCATCGGTCGTCGCGTGGGGTTGGTGGGCGATGTGCAGTGGGGTGAGTTCGAGGCGAAGCGAGGGGCTGTCGAGGAGCTTATGGAGCTGTTGTCGAACACAAGTATCAAGGCCTCGGCGGCGAGCGACTACCTCGTCTCGATTGGTCAAGAGCCAATCACTCAGGGGCGCAAGGCGAGCGAGTTGTTGGCGCGCAATGGTGTCACTATCGATGGGTTGGCTGGGTGCCACTCGGCTATTGAGCGCTTTGTGAAGCGTGACGATGCCACCGTCGAGGTGTTGGAGCAGTGCGAGATTCAGGTTAAGTATCGGGGCTATATCGAACGCGAACGCTCGATTGCCGAGAAGTTGGTGCGTTTGGATTCTATTGCGATCCCCGAGGGGTTCGATTATATGTCGTTTCAGGCCTTGACCATCGAGGCGCGACAGAAGCTCACGCGTGTTGCGCCACGCACCATAGGTCAGGCATCGCGAGTACCAGGCGTTTCGCCCTCGGATATCAATGTTTTGCTGGTTCGATTTGGTAGATAAATCGGTCGGTTTCGGCATGGTAATTGTGTATTTTGGTGGCGAGGAGGGGAAAAATGTCGAAAAAGATTTGGAACTCTCGCGAAAAAATCGCTACTTTGCAATACAATATGATTGATAGATCAACGTTGTGATAGTTTTAATAATTCAAAAATAAAGATTGCCTATAGCATAACTCTACTCAAATAATTAGTTAAGAACGTAATTTATACATATTACCGTAATGAGTACAGTAAAGTTAAGTGACCAAGAGTTAATCCGCGCTTTTGTGGCGGGTGACGAAGAGGCAATTGGAATCCTAATAGAGAGATACACCTCACGCATACGCAGCTATCTGCGTCTGATGTTGCGTGACGATGCTCGAGCCGAGGATATACTTCAAGATACACTGATTAAGGCCATAACCATTGTGCGCGATGGCCGCTACAACGACCAAGGACGCTTCTTGTCGTGGGTGCTACGCATAGCCCATAATATGGCCATAGACCACTTCCGTTCGACCAAGAGCCGCCCCGTGACCAACGAGGCCGAGGCAGGGTACGATATTTTGGGTGGCGTGCGCCACACCGAGTCGGCTGCCGAGGATCGAATAATGCACGAGGAGACATTGGCTCAGGTGCGTGATCTGGTGACGTTGTTGCCCGACGACCAACAGGAGGTGGTGCGTCTGCGCTACTACTCCAATCTTAGTTTCAACGAGATAGCCGAGCAGACGGGGGTGAGCATCAATACCGCATTGGGGCGTATGCGTTACGCTCTGATTAATATGCGTAAGATGGTCAAGGAGCGTCAGTTAGCATTGGTTTAGATTTTTTTGCCCTACACAATAAAGGGTCATCTGCTGCGTTCTCTAATTAAAAGCGAGGGAGTCTCTCACGCTCATTAATCTAAAAAATGCGGATTTGGCCTATGGGTAAAATTGACACTGAACAAGAGTATTACAATCAAAACACAGATGCACTAGCTACGGCCGAGATCTCGGATCAAATGAGCGACCACGATATGCTGCTGCATCATGTTACACAACACGATCATGAGCTGTATATGTTAGATTGTTGTCTGTCGGAGATTCTAAATGTTTAAGGCTCTGTAAAAGCGACCCTCTGCGGAGGGTTGCTTTGTTTTTTGGTTCGCCCAGCATGGGCGAACTCTAACGGGTGTAAGTCCCGAGCGTGCCCTGATAGTGGGAAGCGCATAGCCCAAGACAAGGGTGTCCATCG
>JBCQUH010000025.1:0-30168 GCA_047174185.1 Rikenellaceae bacterium
ACCCACCTTACTAAAAACCAAAAAGTTGAAACGATTACTATTAATGATGGCCGCACTCTGCGTCGCAATCTTTAGCTATGCAGCCGAGCCGCTCAAGATCCACTCCTTTGTTGTAGAGGAGATCTCACCCGAGGCCGATGTCTACATCGCCGTACTCCAGACACGCCACAATGGCGACGCGGATAAGGTTACGCTGAGCTACAAGAGTTCCAATGCCGAGACCTCGATCGAGAAGTACGACCAGTACGACATCGTAAATATGGGCAACGCCACAACCACAAGCATCACGGTGACGGCGAGCGACGGAGTGTCGAAGGCTAGCTCTACATATATTTATACACGTACAGATGTGGCAATTGGCAACTACTACACAGATCGCGAGCTATGGAATAAGGTGGCAAAGCCGTTGCTCGGTCGTCCAGCATTCAAATTCTTCGAGGGTGATGAGTCTCTGCCCAATGTGTTGATCATCGGCAACTCGATCTCGATTGGCTACACACCATTTGTTCGCCAAGAGTTGGCTGGAGAGGCCAATATATATCGCATACCCGAGAATAGCGGTAGCAGCGACAAGGCGATGCAGCGCCTCGATTTGTGGTTGAGCGATATGAAGTGGGATGTGATCCACATCAATCTAGGGCTTCACGACCTGAAATACACCCTCAGCGACGACCACCAAGATGTGCCGCTCGATCGCTATGAGGAGAATCTTCGCGCCATATTTGCCAAGCTACAGGCGACAGGAGCCAAGGTGATCTGGGCTTCAACAACGTACGTCCCCGAGGGGGTTACTCCACGTCGCGATCTAGGCGACGATGCACGCTACAACGCAGTGGCGCGTCGAGTGGCCAAAGAGTTCAAGAGGATCGAGATCAACGACCTCTACGAAGCCTCGAAGAGTAAACCAGAGTGGCAGCAGAAGGCAAATGTTCACTTCACCGAGGATGGGTATAAATGGCTTGGCGAGCACGCGTCGAAGTACATTAGAAAAGCTTTAAAGTAATTGATTGTGGTTTTGAGCAAAAAAAGTGGTGAAAAAATTTAGATGTTAAGAAAATAACAGTTATATTTGCCCTTGAATATTTGTATAGAATATCAACACTAAAAAATAAAAATATGTCAAAAGTAACAGTTGTAGGCGCAGGAGCAGTAGGTGCTACGTGCGCAAACGTATTGGCAATCCGCGAGGTTGCAAACGAGGTAGTCTTGATCGATATCAAGGAGGGATTGTCAGAGGGTAAGATGCTCGATATGATGCAGGCATCGGTGACAATGGACTTCAACACCAAGATGGTGGGTGCGACAAACGACTACTCGAAGACTGCTAATTCAGATGTAGTGGTTATCACATCGGGTATCCCACGTAAGCCAGGTATGACTCGCGAGGAGTTGATCGGCACCAACGCAAACATCGTTAAGTCGGTGATCGCAAATGTTGTTGAGTACTCGCCAGAGGCTATCATCGTGGTTGTTTCAAACCCAATGGATACTTTGACATATCTTGCATTGAAGTCTACAGGTGTGGCTAAGAACCGTATCATCGGTATGGGTGGCGCATTGGACTCTTCACGTTTCCGCACATATTTGTCATTGGCTTCGGGTGTGCCTATCGCAGACATCGAGGGTATGGTGATCGGTGGTCACGGTGATACTACGATGATCCCTCTTACAGCAAAGGCATCTATCAAGGGTATCCCAGCATCGGCATTCCTTAGCGAGGAGCAGCTAGCAAAGGTATCGGCTGACACAATGGTCGGAGGTGCTACTCTAACAGGTCTTTTGGGAACATCGGCATGGTATGCTCCAGGAGCTGCTGCATCGTCTGTTGTAGAGTCTATCATCAAGGATCAGAAGCGTATCATCCCTTGCTCATGCTACCTAGAGGGTGAGTATGGCCAGAGCGACATCTGCGTAGGTGTTCCAGCGGTAATCGGTCGCGATGGTATCGAGAAGATCGTTGAGATCGAGCTTAACGAGGCTGAGCAGGCTGCATTCGTAGCATCTGCTGATGCAGTTCGCAAGATGAACGGTGTACTTACAGAGACTGGCGTATTGTAGTCTCTCAAATCGCTGCTCCCCACAACCTGTGTGGAGTGGCTCATAACTAGAAATAGGGTGGATATTGAATTCAATATCCACCCTATTTGTGTTTGTCCTATTCGGGAGTGCTAGCGGAAATCTATCACCTCGTAGCCCGAGGGGTAGAGCGTGCTATCGAGGGGTTGAATGACGAGGGTCGAATCCTGCGTAATGTCGAGCGTGACCTCGACACGATCACCCTCGTGCGAGGTGTAGGCAATCGACATGGGCAGATGGCTCTTGTGCGAGATCTGCAACTCCGCAACGCGCACAATCGGATCACCCATCTTAGGGCGCAGCCACAACGTATAGTATTCGGAACCTGTAAATTTCAACGAGGCCGCAAAGGCTTGATCCAACACCGTGAAGGCACGCGCAGGGTTCGAAATAACCATCGGAACACTCGATGGATCAACCCTCTCGACAACCACCTCACCATTGTTGTCATCTATGGTGTAGCGAACCAAAGAGTCGCCCAGAATCACCTGACCAGGCATCGTCAATTGATAGCGATCGCCAACGACGATATACCCACCCACAAAATCCATGCGCTCACCATTGACCGCCATCTCGAAGGTCACACGATAGCTCGTCAACTCACGCATAGCACGCGTCAAATCGCGCAGACGAACCTCCTCACTCGCCATGGCACCAAAAATCAAAAACAGAAAAACTACTAAAAAATAAACTCTTCTCATAATCGTAAATGTTTTTGTGGGTTGGAAATTCTCAGCGAGACTCAGTTTTTCTCAGCAAGTTCTGAGAATTTCTGAGACAGGCTGAGACCTATTAAACATTATAACTCATAACTCATAACTTATAACTCACAACTAATAAACCCCGAGACTCTGCATCTTGGCCTCTAGCGATGGCAGGTCGTGGTAGAGTATCTCGCGAGGTTTAGCACCCTCGGCACGCCCCACGATACCTGCCCGTTCGAGCTGTGTCATGATGCGACCTGCACGATTGAATCCGACCTCGAAGTTACGCTGTATGAACGATGTCGAGATTGTACCGTTATTGACCGCCACACGTGCGATCTCGCCAAACAGCGTATCGTACTTGATCGCAGAGCCACTATCGCCACCGCCAAAATCCTCCATCTCGCCACCATCGGGTGCGAAGTCGGGGAGTTGATATGGCTCGGTGTAACCCTGCTGCGAGGCGATATGCGACACGATACGATTCACCTCGTCGGTCTCGACCAACGAACATTGGATACGGCTCAACACGCCATCCTTGGAGAATAGCATATCGCCACGACCGATCAGCTGGTTGGCACCTGGTTGATCGATAATGGTTCGCGAATCGATCATCTGCATCACGCGGAAGGCGATACGCGCTGGGAAGTTGGCCTTGATTCCTCCCGTGATAACCTTTACATCGGGGCGCTGAGTGGCGATGATCAGGTGGATACCCACCGCACGAGCCTTCTGTGCCAGACGCATCACGGGCTTCTCCACCTCGCGAGTCATCAATATCAGATCGGCAAACTCGTCGACGATCACAACGATATATGGCATAAAGAAGTGCCCATTCTCGGGATTCACCTTGCGATGTTTAAACTTGTCGTTGTACTCCACAATATTACGCGCTCCGCACTTCGACAGAAGGGTCAATCGCTTCTCCATCTCCTCACACAGCGAGTTGAGGGTGTAGACCGCCTTCTTAGGATCGGTGATAATGGCATCATCCTCCGACTCCATCTTTGCCAAAAAGTGGTGTTCCAAACCCTTGTAGGGCATAAACTCAACCATCTTAGGGTCGATCATCACCAACTTCAACTCCGCAGGGTGTTTGCGATAGAGCAACGAAGTGATAATTGCATTCAAACCCACAGACTTACCCTGACCCGTAGCTCCTGCAACCAACAAGTGAGGCATCTTCGCTAGGTCAAAAACATAGCTCTCATTTTGGATCGTGCTACCGATAACGATCGGCAGCTCCCCCTTGAAGTCGTGGAACTTCGTCGATTTGACCGACGAATACATCGACACGATCTGCATGTTACGATTTGGAACCTCGATACCGATCGTTCCGCGCCCTGGGATTGGGGCGATAATTCGAATCCCCGAGGCCTTGAGGCTCTGGGCAATATCGTTCTCCAGACCTTGAATCTTCGAGATCTTGATACCCTGTGCCTGAATAATCTCATACAACGTGATGGTTGGCCCGACGGTAGCCGAGATATTTTGGATCGTGATTCCGAAGTGTTTAAGTGTCTCCTCGATCTTGATCTTATTCTCCAATATCTCTTCAGAGGTCACTCGCGACGTATCGGCATACTCGGTCAATAGCAGTGGCGAGGGTGCCTCGTAGCTATGCAGATCCAACTTAGGGTCGTAGAGATCCACTGGAGCATCGGTCTCGACCGTCTCCAGCTCATTCTCAACCACCGTAATCACCGCCCCTTGAGGCTCCAACGTCTCCGCATCATCACCATCGACAGGTGACTGTGCATCAGAGTTCTCATCCAAACCATCCAATATCGCAGCTGTATCGACCCCTTCGTCGAGACCACTCTCACCATCGTCCAAAAATGGTGACTGCTCCGACACACCCTCCGCAACCGATGGCTCGTCGCTCTGCGGCTCGGCTGCCACACTATCCGCCACCTCGCCATTGGATTGGGTCGTGCGGTCTCGTTTCACGATATTCACAAATCTAGCACCCTGATCCACAACCCCTTTACCCACACGATTCACCGCACCGATAAAGTTGTGGTTGACAAAGACACCGATCAATAACCACCCCACGACAACCAGAATGAACGTTCCGAAGAAGCCGATATAACCCTCGATAAACTCCGTGATCTCCAATCCATAAGCTCCGCCCCAACCGCTATGAAAGATGGGGAAGTTATCGCTCAAAAAGAATCCCAACGTAGTAGAACCAACGAACAATAACGACAACAACAAAATTGATATCCTATTCAACCTCAACGGTTTACGCAATGCAATACGCACACCCAACGAGATCAAAAAGATGGGTATCACAACTCCAAACAATCCAAACGACTTACCTACCAACTGCTCCGCCACCCATGCGCCAAATGGCCCACAGATATTGGCAACATTGCGAAACTCTAACTCTGGACGCTCCGACACACTATATGTCACAAGGTCGAAATCGCTCTTCCACACAAAGAAATAACATAGGATAGAGACCAGCACAAATAGACCGATCATACCCATTATCAACCCCACAACCCAACGTATAGAGTCTCTATTCGACTGCTCGACATTGCTCTGCTGCGCTCCTCTTTTACCCCCTGCGGCTGCTCCGCTCGCAGGTCTCTGACTCCTCTTCATAATATCTATCTCCTCCCTATTTTTTTCGACTAATACTCTGCGCCTTTGCCGCCAAGCGCTGGCGATACTCCTCGTCGGCAAAGGTCTCGAAGCGATAGTACGCACTATTGTGCACCGCCGCCAACGCCCCTCGGCTCGACAACAAACTCTCGACTCGTCGGGCTACAGCCATCGACGGATCGATAATATTGACCCCAGGGGCTACTCGCTCCAACACAGGAATCAAAAATGGATAGTGCGTGCACCCCAACACAATCTGGTCGACACCCTCTTCGACCATCGGCTCGACAACTGCGCGCACAACTCTCTCAGCCTCGGCACTATCCTCCAAATCACCCTCGACCAACTCCACAAATCCGCGACCAAAACGCGCTACAACGCGCACATTCGACGAATACTTGGCCGCTGTACGGTGAAACAGATCACCCTCCAGACTACGCTCCGTGGCCAAAACGCCCACTACCCCACTGCGTGTCAACTCACACGCTGGTTTTACTGCTGGCTCCATCCCCACAATATCGACACCCACATATTTGGCTCTCAAAAAGTCGATCGCCGCAGCCGTTGCCGTATTGCACGCCACCACCACAATCTTACACCCATGCGCCAATAACTCGCCAACTGCTCGATCGGCCAACGCCTCGATCTCGCTGCGTCGACGCGACCCATAGGGGCAATTGGCACCATCCCCCAGATAGATCAACGACTCATGCGGCAACAACTCTCTGACCGCACGCCACAGAGTCAAACCCCCAAATCCAGAGTCATAGATACCTATCGGTGAACTATTCATCACACTACTTTATAGCCGCTATAATACTCAATATCTCGCTATCACTCAACGGATTGGCCTCCACCACAACCGATGCTCGATTGTAGACCCCCTCACGCTCAGCGATATTAGCTTGCATAAATGCCACCAACTCCTCGTCCGACAACCCACGCAACTTTGGCCTTCGGGCACGACCCGCAGCACTCAATCGCGAGGCGATATTCTCGGCCGTGCGACGCAGATAGATCGTATGCGCACTCTGCGTCATGCGATCCATATTGTCGCCCCACATGGGCAATCCACCACCCGTCGAGACGATGCAATCCTCGCCCGAGGCCAAGATCTCATCCAGCAGTTGTCGCTCTGCCGCGCGAAAATAATCCTCGCCACGACGCTCAAAGATCTCGCCCACACTGCACCTCTCTCTGCGCTCGATCTCGCCATCCGTGTCGATCAACTTACACCCCAGTTTCGACGACAATTTACGACCTATCGTACTCTTGCCGCAACCCATATACCCAATCAAAAAGAGCTGCATATTAAAATAGATTTAGCTGTTCGTTGCCCTCACTCTCCTCAACCTGCGCCAACTCATTCTCACCCTCCATCTCATCGTCATCCACATCTTCGTCGATCTGCGCCACAACCCTCTCGCACTCCACAAAGCGTAGCGTGTCGACCTCCATCTGTGTCAAGCGCTTACCCTTGGCACGATGGCTCTTGACACCGATAAACGAGTCAACATCCACCTCGTCGGCTGGACGCGTAGCGTGTGCACCCTTATATGTAACGATAAGTTTCGCACCATCGCCCGACGATTTACAGAGCAGATCCGACTGTCCATCCTCGCTCAAGAAGTATTGCAACCTATCGCTCAACTCCAACTCGAAACGCTTCATATAGCTATACCCCTGCTCGCGGTCAAAATAACAGACATTATAGACCATATTGGGTTGATACTTCTCCACACACACCGTATCATCGGGGAAGTGTTGCATAATATCAAATCCCGTGATATAGTATTGGTTACGAGCCGTCCACACCACAATTCGATCATCCCCCTTGAACTCACCCAACAGCTCTCCATGCTCGTCGTTGTTCAATCTGCGCACATCGGCATCGTACCAAATACTCTGGCTCGCCAGAGTCGATACTCCGCGCTGCTTGACCGAGATCTTGTGGATGCCATAGCGCGAGAACAAATTTCCCTGACTCGACCGCCCCTTGATGGCCAACTGCGACAGATCCAAATCTACCACCAGCTTCTTCAACCTCGGTCTTGGCTTGAAGTGAATCTTCAACACCTCGGCCTCACCATTGGGGTTAACCGACAGATACAACAGGTCGCTATGCGGAGTCCCCTTCGTGAGGTTATACTCCTTATCGCGCGTGATACCCTTGATCGCACACCTCTTCATCATGATTGCGCCATCCTTGCCATCGCGATACAACACATTGTAGATCGTACGTTCGTCGTTGCGCTTAAACACCCCGATGTAGTAGATCCCCTTGGCAAAGAAGGCCTTGTCGCTAATCTTGGTGATGATATAGCGCCCATCGCGCATCATCACGATAACATCATCTATATCCGAACACTCGCCCACACACTCACAATCCTTCATCGAGCGACCCATACCAAAGAAGCCCTCCGCACGGTCGACATACAACTTCGCATTGGTCACGGCCACCTTCGCCGCCTCAATCTGGTCAAACTCTCTCAACTCCGTGCGTCGCTCGCGACCCTTGCCATACTTATCGCGGATACGCTGGTAGTACTCCACAGCATAGTCCGTTAGATGGTCGAGCGAATATTGTGTCTTTTTGATCTCATCCTCGACGCTCCGAATCTCGTTGTCGGCCTTATCGCTATCGTAACGCGAGATACGGATAAACTTCAGCTCCGTCAATCGCTCCACATCCTCACGCGTAACCTCGCGACGCAACAACCTCTTAAACGGCTCCAAACCGCCATCCACCGCGTCATAAGCCTCGTCGCGGCTCGTGCAACCCTCGATTAGTTGATACAACTTATTCTCGATAAAGATCCGCTCCAACGACGCTGCGTGCCACCTCTCGTTCAACTCCCCCAACTTGATGCGCAGCTCCAACCCCAACAGATCCTTGGTCTGCTCGGCCGTACGACGCAAAATCTCGCTCACACCCATGAAGTGCGGCTTGTTATCCAAAATTATACACGAATTGGGCGAGATCGAGACCTCGCAATCCGTAAAGGCATACAACGCGTCGATCGTCCTATCGCTCGACTCATCGTTGGCCACCTGAACCACAATCTCCACCCTCTCCGCAGTGTTGTCATCCACCTTGCGGATCTTAATCTTACCCCTCTCGTTGGCCTTGATGATCGACTGTTTGATCGACTCAGTGGTCGTACCATACGGAATCTCGGTGATGGCTAACGTACGTTTATCGATCTTCGAGATCTTGGCACGCACCTTCACCGCGCCACCTCGCAAACCATCGTTGTAGTTGGTGGCATCCATCATTCCGCCCGTCATGAAATCGGGCAGCAACTCAAACTCCTCGCCACTCAGATGCGCTATCGAGGCATCTATCAACTCCAAAAAGTTGTGAGGCAGAATCTTCGAGGCCAAACCAACCGCGATACCATCCGAACCCTGAGCCAACAGCAATGGGAACTTGATAGGCAGCGTCACTGGCTCCTCCTTGCGACCATCATACGACAACATCCACTCGGTAGTCTTACGATTAAACACAACCTCCAACGCGAACTTCGACAATCGAGCCTCGATATATCGACCCGCAGCGGCCGAATCGCCCGTCAAGATGTTACCCCAGTTACCCTGACACTCGATCAATAGATCCTTCTGACCAATCTGCACCATGGCATCCTTAATCGAGGCATCGCCATGCGGATGGTACTGCATCGTCTGACCAACGATATTGGCAACCTTATTAAATCGTCCATCGTCGACCACCTTCATCGCATGCAAAATACGACGCTGCACAGGCTTCAATCCATCGTAGAGATGGGGCACAGCACGCTCCAAAATAACATACGACGCATAGTCCAAGAACCAACTCTTGTACATACCCGTAAGTTTGCGCATCGAGGCCTCCTCGCTTGTCAACTTACTATATTTGCCCATCTTCTTTGGCTCCGCAGGGGTCTCAACCGCCTCGTCGACCACCCTGTCCATATCTTCGTTTATCATATCCACCTCTATTAATTATCGGCCTCGACAATATCCTCTTCGACCCTCAAGTTGTTGATTATAAACCCTTGACGCTCGAAACTATTCTTTCCCATATAGAACTCCAACATATCGTGTATCGGATCATCCTTGGTCATACGAACCTTATCCAGACGCATATCCTCGCCGATAAACTCCTTGAACTCCGAGGCTGAAATCTCGCCCAATCCTTTGAATCGTGTAATCTCGGCCGACGCTCCACACTTCTCGATCGCCTTCACGCGCTCCTCGTCCGTATAGCAATAAAACGTCAACTTCTTGTTGCGCACCCTAAACAGAGGTGTCTGCAAGATATACAGATGCCCTCCGCGAATGACATCTGGGAAAAATTGCAAAAAGAAGGTCATGAGCAACAGACGAATATGCATTCCATCGACATCGGCATCCGTAGCGATCACAACCTTGTTGTAGCGCAGATTCTCCATATCCTCCTCGATATTCAATGCCGCCTGCAACAGGTTGAACTCCTCGTTCTCGTAGACAATCTTCTTGGTCAAACCATAACAATTCAGCGGCTTACCCCTCAGCGAAAAGACCGCCTGCGTGCGAACATCTCGACTCGATGTGATCGATCCCGATGCCGAGTCTCCCTCGGTGATAAAGATCATCGACTGTTCGGCCAACTCACTCTTCGAGGTTAAATGCACCTTGCAATCCCTCAACTTCCTATTATTCAACGACACCTTCTTGGCGATCTCCCTCGCCTTCTTCTGCACTCCCGAGATCGCCTTACGCTCCTTCTCGTTCTCCACAATCTTGCGCTGCAAGATCTGCGCTGTCTCGGGATTCTTATGCAGATAGTTATCCAAATGTTGAGTCAAAAAGTCGATCACAAAGTTGCGCATCGACACCCCTGGCTCAACCTCCTTCGAACCCAACTTGATCTTGGTCTGCGACTCAAAGACAGGGTCGGCAACCTTGACCGAGACCGCAGCGATGATCGAGGTGCGAATATCCGACGCGTCGTAATCCTTGTGGTAAAAATCCTTGATCGTCTTGACTATCGCCTCGCGAAAAGCCGCCTGATGGGTACCACCCTGCGAGGTATACTGGCCATTGACAAACGAGTAGTAGCTCTCGCCATAACCTACGCCATGGGCTATCGCCACCTCTATATCAGCCCCCGATAGATGGATCGGAGCATACAACGGCGACTCATTCATATTCTCATTCAACAGATCCAACAGACCATTTTTCGAGATATACGACTGACCATTCAACACCAATGTCAAGCCCAAATTGAGGTAGGTATAGTTACGCACCAACTGCTCGACATACTCCATATTGTAGCTATACTCGCCAAACACCTCCGTGTCGACACGGAAGCGAATCATCGTACCATTCTTCTGCCGCACATCGCTCTCCCAACGGTCGCTAACCTCTAGACCCTGCGCGAAACTCACTGTGCGCGACTCGCCATCGCGAACCGAGCACGCAACAAACTCCGACGAGAGCATATTCACCGCCTTGACTCCCACTCCATTCAGACCCACAGTCTTTTTGAAGGCCGTACCACCATACTTACCACCCGTATTCATCTCGCTCACCGCCTTATTCAGCGAACCCAACGGAATACCTCGACCATAGTCGCGGATCGTCACTACCCCATCCTCGACGGTGATCTCGATACGCTTGCCCGAACCCATAATAAACTCATCGACCGAGTTGTCGACAACCTCCTTGATCAACACATATATTCCATCGTCACTCTGGGTACCATCGCCCAACTTTCCGATATACATTCCTGGGCGCAGACGAATATGCTCCCTCGGCGACAATGTCACAATCGCATCGTCGCCATAGTTATTATCGGGCGTTAGATTCAACTTATCTGTCATAGTTATGGTTTTTATTTTAGCAAGCTAGCTCTCTTTAGCCACCTCATTTGGTTCTACACTCTGCACTACACTACTCCTTGTTGTCTACTCTCTAATCTGGGACAATGCCTCGACCATCGATTCGCGCACCACCTTCATATCGCCCACCGTGTCGCCACTGCACTGCACCGCAGGCAAAACACGCAACACAATATCGCTACGCCAATTGAATCGCCCACGCGAATCCAACATATCTCGCGTACCCCACATCACCACAGGCAAGATCTCGCAACCACTCTCGCGAGCCAAGTTAAACGCCCCAGCCTTGAATCGCCCGATACCTCCACTCTTCGAGCGAGTACCCTCGGGAAAGATCGCAACCGATGCCCCACGATCGAGCCACCCACGACCCTCGCGCAACACCTGCGCCATCGCCTCGGCACCATTGCCACGCTGGATAGCTATGTCGCCATGCAGCAGCAAAAATTGTCCAAATATTGGAATGTTAAACACCTCGCGTTTCGAAACCCACCGAAAGTTAAGCGGTAGTTTATACAACACTGGTATGTCGAGCATCGAGTTGTGGTTAATAACCACAACATAACTCCGCTTAGGGTCAATGTTCTCCAACCCCTCGACACGTTGTCGCCAAAAGGGCGGAACAGCAAAAAAGATCCGCACCAACACACGCGAAAACGAATGTACAACGCGACGAGCAGGGTCAAATGGCGCACACAACACCAGTGCGACAAACGACAGCACAATAAAAATTGTGCATATTATAACCAGAAAAACATAGAAGAGCAGGCTCAGCATTTCACAAAAGTATATAGACCCTACAAAGTTAGAAAATTTTTGCGTGGCAATCAACACCACGCAAACAATTTTTCAACCATTTTGCAAGTTTACGACCTCGAAACGAGCCTGCGAGGATTAGATCAATCCGCGACCACTTTTTTGAATCAACCCCTGTTGTGTCAACGAATCGGTCATGCGATCCAAAATTCCATTGACAAAGGTGCTACTATTGGGTGTGGAGTAGAACTTCGAGATCTCGATATACTCATCCATCGTAACGCGAGTAGGGATCGCTGGGAAGTGGATCAACTCAGCCATGGCAACAACCAATATCATGTTGTCGATCAGCACCACACGTTCCAAGTCCCAGTTGCGCATGAACGACTCTACACTAAGCTGATACTTCGCATAGTTGACCAACGAACGCTCAAACAGAGAGCGGACAAAATCGCGATCATCATCCCCCTTAAACTGCGATACGATCTTAAGCTCCGTATGCGAAGCGCGAACATTGCTCAGAGTGCGCATAACCAACGGCAACACATATGGCAGATCGCCACACAAATCCATCGACATCGACTCCACAGCATCCTCCACCTCGTCGCACTCCTGCAACAACGTGACATAAAAGTGCTCCATCAACGCCAGATCCTCCTTGATGTTGCGGCTGGTAGGGTTCGAGATATACTCTTGAAACTTCCCGCTCTCGCTCAACTGATTATATAGCAACTTTATAAGCTCGGGGTGTTGTGACCAACCCAGCGAACGACGACTCATATGGTCGTTGAGCAGGTCGCTATTCTCGATCAAGTGCACCAATGCACTATCCACAAATCGGGTATTGGGATTTAGATCCTCGGCCGTAGCCAGATGTTTCTCTTTGGCGATCTCTTGAAGGCGACGCGCATGGTCGGCCATTGCAACAGGGAGTTGCAACAGTAGAAAGTAGAGATCATAAGATTTGTCGATCGACGACATGAGACTTTTCTGCGACGCAATCAAATTGTCGCTATTGCTTTGAAGATGAGCGTAGATAGCCTTGACTACCTTGATACGCAATAATCGTCTACTTAACATACTTTTTCAAGAACTTAGGTGTGGTTCACGCGCGCTCGACAATCCGAATAGTACCTACTATATCACTTGCGCCTTGCCACTTAAATTAAAATTTGTTGAGCTACATGGATTCGAACCATGAACGACAGAACCAAAATCTGCTGTGTTACCATTACACCATAGCTCAATCCTGGTGCTCGTAAGCGTGGGCAAAGATAGATAAAAAAAAATTAATATCCAAATAAAAACTGATCGGCTGGAATGAATTTTGCGATCGACCACAATCCATACATATACCACACAAACCATCACAACCTCCTGAAGATGAAAACGCTAAACATCGCACAACTATATCTACGCATCACAATTGGTGGATTGTTACTGCTGAGTAATATTTCGAAGTTTCAAAACTACAACATCTCACTCGGTGAGTATCACCCTCTGGAGAGGCTCTCGGCACAATTCTGGTTCATCCTCTTTGCGGCCGTAGAGTCGGCCACAGCTCTAATGTTGATCATCGGGTTGAAGGTGAGATTGGCCGCTGCGACACTAGCCATCGGGACGATACTATATATGACCATCTACTTCCCATCAACCTCCAAGGTCGAGATGGAGCTGCACACAACATACATATTTATATATATATACATCCTCATCTCGGGCGGAGGGTTATACGCCTACGACACCCTCTTGCAGCGTGCCAAACCAAAGCCGCAATCCATCGAGACCGAATAGGAGTAACCACAAAAAAAGATCGATCCGCCACCTTGGCGAATCGATCTCAAATCTCGATTACGAAAAAAATTATTTCGAAGCCTCAACAGATGCCTTGCGGAAATCCTTCATTAGCTTTGAGATCTCCAACGCTGCCTTACGTGCACGTGTACCAGCTGCCTTGTTGTTCTTAGCTACCTGAGCATCTGCATTAACTGCAAATACCTCCATTTGCTCCTTGATTTGAGATAGTAAATTTTCCATAATTTTGTTTAAGTTTTTAAATTAATATTAGTGTTGTTTTTCGTTTCGCTAGACTAAATCCCACTCGGGCTAACGCAAATCTAATAAAAAAATCACGGACTCCAAAGAAAATCGTTAGAAAATCGTGTAAATACGCAAAAAAATATACGTCGGGTATGTTTTTTGTAAAATTGATTACACAAAAAATAGATCTAGATCATGCAAAACAATCTCTCATGGTGGTTTATCGCCACCGCTCTACTCATCGTCGTAGGGTGCAAAACACACCCTAAGGCCACCAGCGACTCGCCAACACTCGAGATTGAGTGTCAAACAGCCACTACCCAAAACATCTGCGACCAGATATGGTTCACCACCACCACCCAAGCGATTCAAACCGCGGTGATCGAACCTCGCGTGAGTGGTTTCCTCACCTCAGCCACCCCCAAGAGTGGTGAGCTAGTGGCGGCAGGGGAGCTGCTCTACACCATCGACACCGACCAATTGACCACCCTCTGTTTGGAGGCCGAAGCCACACTCGCCTCGGCCGAGGCCACACTCGTCGAGGCGCGCAACAACTACGAGCGAGCCAAACCGATGGCCGACATCAATGCCATTAGCCGCTCGACACTCGATAGCTATCGCGCCAACTACGCCTCGGCCACAGCCGATGTAGCATCGGCCAAACAGGCGCTACGCAATGCACGCCTCAACCTCTCCTACGCCACCATCACCTCGCCCATCGCAGGGCTAGTGGCCAACACCTCGGCCACCGTGGGCGACTACGTGGGGGTAGGCACCGAGTACACCACCCTCACCACCATCAACAATATCGACACACTACAACTGCCATTGGCCATCCCCACGGCCACCTACCTGCGCCACTCGTCGACCGCAGAGAGCTACGACAATAGCCGTCTGCTGAGCGACATAACGCTCATCTTGGCCGACAGCTCCCAATACCCCATAGTGGGCAGCTACGCCTATACCGAGCAGAATGCCTCGTCCTACAACTCGTCGATCGTGGTGGTGGTCAACTTCGCCAACCCCCAGCAGCAGCTCAAGGCTGGTATGTTTGCACGCGTGCGATCCAACATTGGCCGCTCGACCCCACGTGTGGTAATCCCCCAACAGGCGGTCGTTCAGTTGCAGGGCACAACCTCGGTATGGGTGGTCGCAGCCGACAGTACGGCTCACAACCGACGCGTGACGATGGGCAGAGTCCACGGCTCGATGTGGGAGGTGAGGTCGGGGCTGAGCACTGGCGAGGTGGTAGCCACCTCGGGACAGCTCAAACTCCACGAGGGGATGAAGGTTACCCCCAAGATAACAACCACAAATATATAGTACGCCATGGGGAAATTTTTCATACATCATCCAATATTTGCCATCGCCATAGCGATTGCCACCGCGCTCATCGGCTCCATCGCACTGACGATGTTGGCCGTCGAGCAGTATCCCGACATTACCCCTCCTGTTGTGCAGGTGCAGGCCACCTACGATGGTGCCGATGCCGAGAGTGTCAACAACGCGGTGGCCACCCCCATTGCCGAGGATATAATGGGAATCGACAACCTATTATATATGCAGACCACAAGCGCCAACGACGGTTCGATGACTATCCAGGCGATATTCGACATCGGCACCGACCCCGACATCAACGCTATCATGACCCAAAACCGCGTGGCGATAGCCTCGCCCATGCTCCCCGAGTCGGTCAAGGAGCAGGGGGTTGTCACCTCCAAAACCATGACCTCTTTTATGATGATCTATTCGCTCTACAGCCGCTCGCAGTACGACGATATATTTCTGACCAACTATGCCGATATCAATATCAAAGATGAGCTGCTCAAGATCTCGGGCGTGGGCGATGTGATGATAATGGGGGCAGGCGAGTATGCCATGCGCGTGTGGGTCGACCCCCAAAAGATGAGCTATTATGGCATCACGCTCACCGAGATCTCCGATGCCATCGCGGTGCAGGGCGGAGTCTATCCAGCAGGCAAATTGGGGGCAATGCCCAACGATGGGTCACAACCCTTCACCTACACTATAGTGTTGCCACCCCAACTCTCGACGGCCGAGGAGTTTGGCTCGATCATCCTGCGCGCCACTGCGGCCGAGGGGACAATCCGCCTGAGCGACGTGGCGCATGTGGAGCTAGGGTCACAGAGCTACGACGTTATGGGATTCTACGACACTGCGCCATCGGCCATGATCGTGATCTACCAAACCTCGGGATCGAACGCTGTGGAGGTGAGCCAGAGGGTCAAAGCCACAATGGCCAAACTCGACAAGCGATACCCCAGCGGCATGGAGTGCGCACTGGTGGTCGATAGCTCGCAGAGTATCGAGGCTGGTATTCGCGACATCTTCCGCACACTGCTCATCGCATTGGCGCTGGTGATCTTCATCATATATCTCTTCTTGCAGGATTGGCGCGCCACGCTCATACCGCTCATTGCCATCCCCGTATCGCTATTGGGGGCGTTTATTCTCTTTCCGCTGATGGGCTTCTCGATCAACATCATCTCGCTGTTGGGTCTGGTGTTGGCGATCGGATTGGTGGTCGACGACGCTATTGTGGTGGTCGAGGCGGTGCAGCTCAATATATCGCGCGGCATGACCCCTGCCGAGGGTGCCCAAAAGGCGATGCAGAGTGTCACCTCGCCCATCATCGCCACCACCATCGTATTGTTGGCGGTCTTTATCCCAGTGTCGTTTATGCCGAGCATCACGGGGTTGCTATTTCAGCAATTCGCCATCGTGTTGGCCGTGTCGGTGGTGATCTCGGCAATCAACGCCCTCACCCTCTCGCCTGCCCTCTGTGCCACGCTGCTGCGCCACAAAGAGCCAGCTAGCGAGGGATTTTTTGCCACCTTCAACCGCTGGTTCGACCGCACCATCACGCGCTACACCGCGTCGGTAGGCGCTGTGGCACGTCGTACACGTCGCACTGCCATCGCCATCGTGGTGATCGTGGCCGCCCTCGTCGGGGGGTGGCAACTCATCCCCCAAGGGTTTCTGCCCGAGGAGGATCAGGGCTATGTGATGGTCTCGGTGACCACCCTCAACAACTCATCGGTCACCACCACTGCCGAGGCGATGCACCGCGTGGCGGCCGCCATCAACTCGCTGCCGAGCGTGGCATCGGTCTCCTATGCCGCAGGGTATAATATGTTGGCAGGGATCAGCTCGACCAACAACGGAATTCTATTTGCCGAGTTGGTCGACTACTCAGACCGAACGCTCACCGCGGCACAGATCGCCTCGCAGATCAACGCAGAGCTGTATGTCGCTGTCCCCGAGGCCTTTGCCTACGCCTTTATCCCACCTGCCATCCCAGGGTTGGGACTCAACTCGGGTGCTACGTTCGAGGTGCAGGATCTCGAAGGTCGAGGCGAAGATTACCTATGGGACAACGCCCAACGATTTATGGATACGCTGCGTCGCTCGCCCCTCACCGCGTCGGTCACCACGCAGTATCAGAGCGGAATATCGCAACGCACGCTCCACATCGACATCGAACACGCCATCGAATTGGGCATAGAACCCTCGGAGCTATATACGGTGGTGGGGACAATGTTTGGCAGCAGCTACATCAACAACTTCAACCGCTTCGGACGCATCTATGAGACCTATGTCGAGGCGGCACCCCAATTCCGTGCCGACGAGCAGTCGCTTGGCTCGATCTACGTCACCTCGACCTCGGGCGAGCAGATCGCGTTGAGTAGCGTGGCAGAGTTTGTCGAGAGCAGTGGCGTAGCCTACGTCTCGCAGTTCAACCTCTATCGCTCGATCTCGGTGACATTGATGCCAGCCGACAAGGTGTCGTCGGCCGAGGCGATGTCGCTCATTAGCAACATGGCCAACACCACACTGCCGCCCGACATCGGCATTGCGTGGAGCGGTGTGTCATATGAGCAGGCAGTGGCCTCACAGAGTGGAAATATGTTGTATGTGTTGGCCTTGGCCTTTGTGTTTTTGACACTTGCTGCGCTCTATAACTCGTGGTCGTTGCCACTGTCGATCATATTGGCGATCCCGATTGCCATCGTCGGAGCGCTCTGTTTCACGGGCTTCGCGCACCTTATCAAGCCACTATATGTCAACGATATATATATGCAGATATCTTTGGTTATGCTGATCGCGCTAGCTGCCAAAAACGCCATCCTCGTGGTGGAGTATGCCAACCGCCTGCTCGAAGAGGAGGGGCGCGATCTGCTCGATGCCACAGTCGAGGCGGCCAAATTGCGTGTACGCCCCATCATCATGACCGCCTTCGCCTTTATATTGGGCGTTACGCCATTGATCTTCGCCTCGGGGGTATACTCCACGGCACGCAACATCATGGGTGTAACGTTGGTTGGAGGGGTTTTGTTTGCCACCATCTTCGGGGTGTTCATCTACCCTGCGCTCTACTATATGGTGGCAAAGGTGAGCGGCAGAGGGGGTAAAATGGCCGCTATCATTGTCGCCATGATCTGTTTCGTAGGGTGCGCCCCTAAGTTGGCCACCTCGACCGACACACCGCCCGACGAGTGGATATATGGCGAGGGTTATTCACAAGATTCATTGCAGTTGCCCCTCAATTGGTGGGAGAGCTTTGGCGATACGACCCTCAACGCATTGGTGACACACGCCCTAACCTACAATCGCGATGTGGCGGTGGCGGCCGCCAATGTACGTTCAGCGCAGCTCGACATCCGCGTCGTGAGGGCGGAGTATCTACCCTCGCTCACGGCCAACGCAGAGGGCGAGGTGGAGCACACCAAAGAGTATGGAACGATACAGACATATACCCTAGAGCCAGCCCTCAGCTGGGAGCTATCGCTATTTGGGGCTTTGCGCAACGAAAAACGCAGCGCCCAAGCCTCGTTAGAGGCTATGCGTTGGAGCTATCGCGGAGTGCAGCTCTCGATGGCAGCCCAAGTTGCCACCACCTACTTCACGCTCCAACAGGCCACGAGCAATCTGCACATCGCACAACACACCTACGATCTGCGGTTGGCCAACAGCGCCCTCACCGACTCGATGTATCGCTATGGCATGAGTAGCGCCATCGACTTGGAGCAGTCGCGATCGCTGCTCTACGCTGCGCAGAGCGACATATCCACCTATCGACGAGCTATGGAGCAGAGCCACATGTCGTTGGCCACGCTGCTGGGCGAAAACCCATCGGCCACCATCGGCACAACGGTTGGCGAGGTGGGTGACACACCACTTCCGCCCACCATCCCCATCGGCATACCGTCGCAGCTGCTCACACGTCGCCCCGACATTGCCGAGGCCTATTACAACATGCAGAGTGCCGCCGCCAAGGTGGGCATAGCACGTGCCGAGCGCTACCCCACCATCGCCCTCACGGCCGCAGGCGGATTGGTGAGCACGACGCTCAAAGAGCTGTTCAACGGGGCGTGGGCATGGAGTGCTACGGCCGACATTGTGCAACCGATATTTAGCTTTGGCAAACTAAAGGGTCGCGAGCAGATGGCGCGCGAGGCCTATGTTGCGAGTATGCTCGATTACGAACAGAGCATGCTGAGCGCCTTTGGCGATGTCGAGCGAGCGCTCATTGCCATCGCCACCTATGGGCAACAGCGCACCTCGGCCACGCGACTGGTTGTGGCCAATCAACGCATAGCCTATTTGGTGGGGGCGCTCTACGATAGTGGCATGGAGAATTATCTCAATGTAATTGACGCACAACGCGAGTTATATAGCGCGCAGCAGACGCTGGTCAATGTTGTTGCCGAGCAGTACATCAGCTACGTCGATCTCTATAAAGCGTTGGGGGGCGGCTTCTAATAATTAGCTCCGCGGCGAGCACGCTGCCGCCCGCGCAGGGCAGTGGTCGGTGCGCCCAACAACAAGAACAAAAGAGAAACGCAGTTTCTCGCAGCTCCGCGGCGAGCACGCCGCCGCCGCCCGCGCAGGGCAGTGGTGCGTAAGCAACAGCCCGACACTCCTAAAAGCGACTTTTCCTTTGAAAAGTCGCCTAGGAGGGCTTCGGCTCGCAAGAGCCGACACACCCCAACAAACACCCCGACATAACACACTCCGACAAAAAAAGGTTGGCAACCAAACTGTTGCCAACCCATATTATATAGATCTCAGACCCGAGACTACAAAGCCAATGACCAACCAGAAGTCCAATCTACTGAACCTACTGCTCCAACGAAGTCTGTCGCCTCGAAACCATCAACCGATACTGGAGTAGCCGATGCTGCTGCAGATGTTGTACCAGCGAATGAGATTCCAAGATCAGAACCCAAATCTGAGTAGAACGCAGCTGTTGTGAACGATGCTGTTGTGTTGTCAGCATAGATACCAGCGAACTTGCTGCTACCCGATGTGATAGACTCGTGAGTGCGGTCACCCGAGATGTGGAACGCATAGTTCTTAGCCCCCTTAAGGATAGCGTTGTAGAACTCGATCTCGCTACCTACGCGAACCTTAACGAAGCTATCGCTAGAGCTGCTAGACTTGTCAACACCTGTGAAAGTTACGTTAGATAGAGCTACGTGAGATACTACAGTGTTGTATGTAGACTCTGAGTTGCTATCAGCCTCGATCAAACAGTCGCAACCCTCGCCCTGCTCAGCGATAGCGTACTGGATCTTTCCGCGGTAGCCATAAGTCCAATCGAATGAGTCGTCGTTGTTGTCGGTAGCGATAAGATACTTAGCATCTACACATCCACCAAACCACTCGAAACCGTCGTCACCACCCTTGTAAGCCTGCAAGTACTCAAGAGTTGTGCCCGATCCTACACCATAGAATGAGAATCCGTTAGCCTCTGAATCCTCAGAGAATGCGTAACCTGCGTACTCGATACGGATGTAAGACAATGTACCTGAGTTGTCGGCATCGTTGTCGCCACCATAAGTTGAGTTTCCGATCTCAGACTTTGCAGTGATTGTACCCTCTGCGCCCGATCCACAGTTGATCTTAGCATATCCACAGATGTGAAAACCACCCCATGCACCGTGCTCCTTAAGCTCAGAAGTCATAACGATTGGGTTAGAGGCTGTACCGCGAGCATCGATCTTTGCGCCCTGCTCGATCAAGATGTAATCTACGGTGCTGTCATCCTGAGCGATGATCTGAACACCCTCCTCGATTGTAAGTGTAGCTCCCGACTCTACGGTGTAGGCTCCCGACAACTCATAAGTTGTGTTTGCTGCAAGAGTCTTGTTCTCCGATAGTGAACCGTACAATACCTCGGTTGTTCCACCAACTGTAACATCACCATCAGAAGATGCATCGTCACATGATACTACCGCTACTGCACATAGTGCAATTGTTGCGAATTTGAAAAAAATTGCTTTCATTTTTTTGTTTGTTTTTTAAGAAAAAAGTTAATATTAATTTGTTTGTTATTTAAAATTTATAGCTAAGACCTATCGAACCCGATACCCCCTTCTTGTAGCTTCCAAGAACCATATCGGCTGCGTAGCTCTCGACATACTGCGTATATACAATCTCTTCGTCGAGCAGATTATCTAACTTCAACGATAGCGACATATGGTCGTTGAACGAGTAGTTGGCTACAAAATCCAATGTGTTGATCGCCCCCTGAATTACGTTGTGGCAGTTGTTGACACCCACAGCATCGATACGTGGCCCCTGCAAGTTATAGAGAAGCGTCATCGAGAGATTTGCCTTATCGTTGGGCTTGAAGGCGTAGCTGATGTCGGCATTGATCAAGTATGGCGATGCACCCTGCAACTCACGCTCCATGTCGGTATAGATTCCCCCTCCCTCGTCCAACACAACACGAGTATAAATATACGAGGCATTGAGACCAAATCTAAAGTGTCTAGCAAACGACTTGCGCGCCTCGAACTCCACTCCTGCTGCCGTTCCATTGTCAGTGTTGAGAAAGGTATACTGAGTCGATCCTCCTGCATCCTCTTGAACACGCTCGATGGGCGACTCTAGATATTTGTAGTAGACTCCAAACGAGAACATATCGCCTCCACCTCCCTGGAAAAACTCATAACGCAGATCGGCATTGTAGTTGTAACCATTCTCCAAATCCTCATTACCTCGGATCTGACCCGATCCATAAGACTCCTTATAGAGAAATGGCGACATCTCGATAAACGATGGGCGAGTAACCGTCTTTGACAACGAGGCACGCACGGCACTCTTAGGGGTTGTCGAGTACTTCAAGTTGAGCGATGGGAAGAGATCACTCCCTAGAAGATCATTATATGAACTCATCTGCTCAATAGCACCATCCGTCCAGTAGGTAACCGCCTGCAACGAATTCTCGTAGCGCACACCAGCATTCACCATCAACTTACCGAAGTAGTAGTCGACCTCTGCAAATCCTGCCACCACTCGTGAGGCTGCGAAGTACTTGTCGCTAGGCTGCATGCTAAGATCTATATCCAACGCTCCGCTCTGAATATTCGAGTAGTTGAGCGAGCTGCTCGTATCGTATACATCGTCAAAGAGTGTCTCGGCCGTAACGTAGTCGTAGTAGAACTTCATCGATTGGTAGTCACGATCCTTGCGACGGTATGCACCTCCGAAACGCAACTCATTCTTGGCATTGAGCTTATACTTGGCCTGAGAGTGTGCCACAACCTCCGACTCGTTCAACTCGCCAAAGAAACGCATCGTCTCCTGAGCATTGTCGGTAAATGCGCTATATGTATCATCGTCCTGAGCGATAAACATCACCTGACGACGATCTGGCTCGCTACTCACCGTCTGCGAGTATGATCCAATCCAATCCAACTCCCACTTGTCGTTCAACATATGTTGACCGCTCAACTGGTTGTTCAACAGCGAGTAGACGCGCAACACAGAGTTGGATCCAACCACACCGTCGAGATTCTCCTTGTCGACACTACCCTCGCGAAGGCGATAGTTATCCTCGGCATTGCGAGCATAGAACATCGAGTATCCGATGTGTTGACCCACTCCGAAGCTATAACCCAACGAGGCAAGGCTCGAGATCTCCAACGTCTCGGAGTATGAGTCGTATGAGAAGTTCGACGCTACGGTTCCATCCGACCAGATGTCGGCCATGTAACCAGTCGTTATATCCTCGCCACGCTTTACGCCCAACGACAACAACAGATCCAAATTGTTGCGAACACCCACATCCCATGTGTGGCCATATCCCACCTGAACGCTAGCATCGGGCAGCGACGTGCGCTTCTCGACGGCAAACGATGTGTCGAATATGTCGTTGCTCTTGATATAGTTGTCGAAATCGGTGCTCTTGCCCAAATTATCCATACCCTCGGGCATGCTAGGTGTGGTCAATAGAGAACCTGCGCGCTCCATCTGGTAGAAATCGCGACCCGTCGACGAGAAGTTACCACCCAACGATACCGACACCGAGAAGAAGTTCTCCGAGACCATATCCTTTGTGGCGATGTCGATCAACGCTCCAGAGTAGTCGGCAAACGAGCTAACCTTAAAGACCTTGCTCACGGTGATATTCTTGATTGTCGACGATGGGAATATATCCAACGGTATCAATTTATTATCGGGGTTGGGCGATGCAATAGGCACTCCATTGAGTGTTGTGAGCGAGTAACGATCGCCCAATCCGCGCACAACCACCTCGCCTGCATCGGCAATCGTGATTCCCGTCATCTTCTTGACTCCAGCCTCGGCATTCGACAGACCCTTGAGCGACATCTCCTTGATACCGATATTCTCGATTGCTACTGCCGCCTCGAAACGCTCCACCTGCAGACTCGCCTCGCTCTCTTGGACTCCTCGAGTTACAACCTGCACCTGATCAATACGTTGAACATCTGGCTCTAGCTTGATCTTGATATCCGCTGCGGCCGAGTTAAGAACTACCTCTTGTGTTATGTATGAAATGTATGAAACAATGATTGTCATCGGTGCCTCACCATTAAGCTCAAACTCACCACTCAAACCTGTAGCCGCTCCGTTGGTCGTACCCTTAATCATGATCGACGCACCCAACAACGACTCGCCAGTAGTGCTATCTACTACTACCCCCTTGAATGTCGCTGCACCTACAATCTGCATTGCCAATAACATCAATGTTACAAATAAAAAACCTCTCTTCTGATTCATCTTCAATTTTATAAATTCTTAAATAACTTTCACACCGCAAAGTTGAGCATCGAATATTACAAAGTTGTGTATCACATATTAAGAGTGGCGAAATATATGTTAAAAAGAGGTTAAAGGGGCTTCTCGCCCAGCTATACATATAATAAATAGGTATAGCAGCAACTAAACGAGTGGTGTAAACACCCAAATATCTTACCCTCGCCTCCACTCTTTGGCTAGGTCTGTGCAAATGTAGAGAGTAGTAATTATTAAAATAATAACAAAATATGAAGATTATGCGAATAAATGCCCGCGAGATTCTCGACTCGCGCGGCAACCCCACACTGGAGGTCGACATCGAGACACTATCGGGTGCACGTGGACGTGCCGCAGTGCCAAGCGGAGCATCGACTGGCCAGAACGAGGCCATCGAGATGCGCGACGGCAACAAAAGCCGCTATGGCGGATTGGGTGTGGCACAAGCCGTAGAGAGTGTCAACGGCCGTATATCCAACGCACTGGTGGGGTTCGACGTATGTGACCAAGTGGCCATCGACCACTGCATGGTAGAGTTGGATGGCAGCACCAACAAAGGGGAGTTGGGAGCCAACGCCATATTGGGCGTATCGTTGGCCGCAGCACGTGCCGCAGCCGATGGACTTAAGATGCCGCTCTACCGCTATTTGGGGGGTGTAAATGCCAAGGTGATGCCCATTCCGATGATGAATATCATCAACGGAGGTTCGCACTCCGACTCGCCCATCGCCTTCCAAGAGTTTATGATACGCCCCATCGGTGCACAAAACATAGCCGAGGCGGTGAGGATGGGAAGCGAGGTTTTTCACTCTCTCAAAGGGTTGCTCAAGGCGCGCGGATTGTCGACTGCCGTGGGTGACGAGGGGGGATTTGCACCAACTCTCGAGGGGTGCGAAGATGCCCTCGACACCATCATCGAGGCCATCGAGGCGGCAGGCTACAAACCAGGGCGAGCCGATGGCGACATATCGATAGCGCTCGACTGTGCAGCCTCGGAGTTCTACGATGGCGACAAATATGACTACTCGCGGTTCGAGGGTGCCGATGCCCCCAAACGCAGCAGCGAGGAGCAGGTGGCCTATCTGCACAAGTTGGTCGAGGCCTACCCCATCGACTCCATCGAGGATGGCATGAGCGAGGGCGATTGGCAGGGGTGGGAGCTGCTGACCGAGCGTCTGGGCGACTGCTGCCAGCTGGTGGGCGACGATCTATTTGTGACCAACGTAGAGTTTTTGGAGCGTGGCATCGAGCTTGGATGTGCCAATTCGATCCTCATCAAGGTCAACCAGATCGGCACACTCACCCAGACCATGGAGGCGATCGAGATGGCACACCGCGCAGGCTACACCACCATCATCTCGCACCGCTCGGGCGAGAGCGAAGATACGACCATCGCCGACCTTGCGGTGGCGGTCAACGCGGGACAGATCAAGTGTGGATCGCTCTCACGCGGTGAGCGCACAGCCAAATACAACCAACTGCTACGCATAGCCGAAGAGCTAGGCGAGGCGGCCGAGTATGGCGTTGAGAAGATACAACGCAGGCCAAAGATGTAGCAAAATAATCTTATTCGTCATTGCGGACGAGGTTTTCACTTCATAATCTCACTATCGGCCAACCCTCGGGGGGTAAATCCCAACTCGCGACTCAGCTTCTGGTTGCTATAGCAGACTCGGGTGGTGAGCATCCTCAAATTGGCCGACGAGAAGCTAGCCTCGACACCCAAAAATCGCAGAGCATCGCCAACAACACCCACCGCTCGAGTGATGAATCGAGGGATTATAATGACGCGTCGCACAGTGGTGAAGCGTCGAAAAAACTCCTCGTAGCTCAAATTCTCGCCACTAATGAGATAGCGCTCTCCACTCACACCACCCCAAAGAGCCGCCACACACCCACGCGCCACCTCGACAACGTCGATAAAGCTCTTGCCCCCCGTGGTCGCAACGACCGTCGGTTTGACCATCGCCAACATCTTGTTCGAACCCGACGACGAGCCATAGCGGCCAACCATGAATGTGGGGTTGACCACCACCACATCTATGAGATCTCGACAACTCAGCGCCACATCCTCGGCCTCCTTTTTGCTGCGCGCATACATCGACCCGATGAATACATCGGCCATGGGGCGACTCTCGTCGGCAGGGGATTGAGGGGTGCCAAATCCAATTGTATTTGCCGTGCTGACGTGCAAAAATCTCGACACCTTGGCCTCGATGGCAACTCGCAGAAGCTGCTGCGTGGCATCTACATTCACGCGTCGATACTCCTTATAGTCCAACAAATTTTGGTTGGTTATCGCCGCCGAGTGGATCACCCCATCACAATCGGCCACAGCCCGTTCGATTGTGCGAAGGTCGCAAAAATCACCCTCCATAAGCTCCAAAATAGGATCCATCACCCCTCGATAGCTCTCTCGCTTTCGCAAGAGACCTCGAACGCAATACCCTTGGGCAATCAACTCCTCTACTATATTTGTGGCCAACATCCCGTTGGCACCCGTAACTAATACTCGTCTATTGTTCATACCGCAAAATTACAACTATTAAGCCAGATTATCAATAGCGAATATTAGAAATCAACCACCTCATTACACCCTTTTTTGTTAAGTAGAGAACAAAGTGTGGGATAAATTTGGGTAAGTGACAAAAATTCATTAACTTCGTGGCGGATTTATTAAACACAAAACAAATTTAATTTAATTTCGTATATTATGATTTATTCTCACGAAGTACAGCAGATGTGCTGTGTTACTAAGGGTGCAAATCACGGATCTGCACCAATCCCAGAGGAGGGAAAATGGGTTCGCTCAAAGGAGATCAAAGATATCTCTGGACTCACTCACGGTGTGGGCTGGTGTGCGCCTCAGCAGGGTGCTTGCAAGTTGACACTCAACGTTAAAGATGGTATCATCCAGGAGGCTTTGGTTGAGACTCTAGGATGTTCTGGTATGACTCACTCGGCTGCTATGGCATCGGAGATTCTTCCTGGCAAGACTCTTCTAGAGGCTTTAAACACCGACTTGGTTTGCGACGCTATCAACACCGCAATGCGCGAGTTGTTCTTGCAGATCGCTTATGGTCGTACACAGTCTGCATTCTCTGAGGGTGGTCTACCAATCGGTGCTGGTCTTGAGGATTTGGGTAAGGGTCTTCGTTCACAGGTTGGAACTATGTTTGGAACTGTTGCTAAGGGAGTTCGCTACCTTGAGATGGCTGAGGGTTACTGTACTCGCATGGCTCTAGATGCTAATAGTGAGGTGATCGGATATGAGTTCGTTCACATGGGTAAGTTTATGGATATGGTGAAGAAGGGCGTAGATGCTACCGAGGCTTTGGCAAAGGCTAAGGGAACTTACGGTCGTTTCGCTGATGCAGTTAAGTATATCGACCCACGTCACGAGTAATCATAGTTAATAAACACCGTAAATAGAGATAAAATTATGGCAAATTTATTTGAAAGTTACGAGCGCAGAATTGAGAAGATCAACTCTGTACTTGCACAATATGGTATCAACGGAATCGAAGATGCTAAGGCTATCTGCGACTCTAAGGGCTTAGATCCTTACACAGTATGTGAGGAGACTCAGCCAATCGCGTTTGAGAATGCAAAGTGGGCTTATGTAGTAGGTGCTGCTATCGCAATCAAGAAGGGTTGTACAATTGCAGCTGACGCAGCCGAGGCTATCGGTGAGGGTCTTCAGGCATTTTGTATCGCTGGATCTGTAGCTGACGACCGTTTGGTAGGTATCGGTCACGGAAACTTGGCTGCACGTCTACTTCGCGAGGAGACAAAGTGTTTCGCATTCTTGGCAGGTCACGAGTCATTCGCGGCAGCTGAGGGAGCAATCAAGATCGCTGAGATGGCGAACAAGGTTCGTAAGGAGCCATTGCGCGTTATCTTGAATGGTTTGGGTAAGGATGCTGCGTTGATTATCTCACGTATCAACGGATTTACTTACGTTCAGACTCAGTTCGACTACTACACAGGTGAGGTAGCAGTTGTTAAGGAGACTCCATACTCAGAGGGTCTTCGTGCAAAGGTTAAGTGCTACGGCGCGGACGACGTTCGCGAGGGTGTAGCTATCATGTGGAAAGAGGGAGTTGACGTATCTATCACTGGTAACTCAACAAACCCAACTCGTTTCCAGCACCCAGTAGCAGGAACATACAAGAAGGAGCGTGTATTGGCAGGCGAGAGCTACTTCTCAGTAGCATCAGGTGGTGGTACAGGACGCACATTGCACCCAGATAACATGGCGGCAGGCCCTGCATCATATGGTATGACCGACACAATGGGTCGTATGCACTCTGACGCACAGTTCGCAGGTTCTTCATCGGTTCCAGCTCACGTTGAGATGATGGGATTCTTGGGAATGGGTAACAACCCAATGGTAGGTGCTACAGTTGCTGTAGCGGTTGCTATTCAGGAGGCTTCGAAGTAATCTCGAACAACATTAAAAAAACTCTCCCCCGAATCTGATTGATTCGGGGGAGAGTTTTTTAATAATTAACAGAGGGGGGGGAGGAGAGAAATCCCCAGAAAACCCTCAACAACTACTCCGAGATCACGACACTACAGAGGCTCTGCGCTGGCAACTCCACAAAAATCGTCTCGTCGCCAATAGTAATCTTGTGCTTCGCCACACTCGTGCCATCGTTCTGCAACATCAACTTATAGCTACCATCGGGTGCGAAGAGCGTGATAATTGTCGAGTTACAATATGAGGCGATACGCACATCACCTGGGCGCATAGTGCGGCTCATAAGCGTCACCACCGCATAGTCTGGGTTGTAGGTCACCTGACCACTCGTGCGATCAATCTTTATAAGTGAGTTTTGTCGCCATTCCCAACCGCTCAACGATGTCTCATTGAGGATCATATTCCAATAGCAGAAGTTCTCGCTACCAGCGTTGATGTAGCCTGCCATCTCTTCAAATCGACTCTTGGCCATAGCTGCAGTGTTCGTTCCATTGCTACAAATACTCTCGGTATGCATGATCGGAGTGTTGCCTGTCATCAGACGCAACTCATTGACATACTGCGGAAACATATATTGAATACCTATTCCATCGAATACCTTAAGATACTCTGGCACAGCCGCGATCTGAGCTGCCTGACGTTCGCCACGTGTGCGGAGTGTTCCAGCCCAGATCTGAGTCTCCAACCCACGTTTTTCGAATAGTGGGCGCATGTAGTTGGCCACGAAGTCGTACATCTGCTCGGGTGGCATGCGGCATGATGGGTATTTGGTGTGTAGATCTGGCTCGTTTTGAACCAATATACGATCCACCTCGACCCCCTCTTTGCGATACCCCTCAACATACTTGGCGAAGTATAGCGCATAAGCTTGATATATTCGCGGCTCGTCGCGCAAGAAGTTCTTTTCGGGGAACTCCACTCCACGATCCATATACCCCGAGTACTTCATCCACGCAGGGGGACTCCACGGAGAGCCAAACAACACCATATCGGGGTTGATTTTCAGAGCCGACTTGATATATGGCAACATATACCTCTTCTCGCGATCGAGGCTAAAGTGCTTCATCTCATAATCCTCGGCCACCTCCGAGAAGCTATAAGCGTCGATTCCAAAGTCACTCGACCCGATCGATGCACGGCAGATGGTAAATGCACTTCCATCCTCGCCAAACAACGACTCCATCACCTGTCGCTGCGCCTTACGATCCAACGATGCCAACGCCTCACCACCAATCTCGTTGAAACATCCACCAATTCCCGTTAGGGTCTGAAACTTTATCTGGGGATATAACGTGATTTGACTCTTCACCGCGCCAAACTCCGTAGGTTGGTCGTAGATTTGGATCGGTGTGGCCGTAGTCTCGCTAGCCGTTATCGGCACATATGAGACTGTGACTGTTGGCTTGGCCACAATAACCGATGCGCAGACAAGGGCTGCGACCGTTAATAGAACTCTCTTCATGGTTTAATAATAGGAGGGTTCTAATTTTTCATTTTTTACTCCAAAATTTAGGACAAGAACCCGTAACGTCCTAAATTGAAGCGTTTATCTGACATCAAAGTTAAATCA
>JBCQUH010000026.1:0-29700 GCA_047174185.1 Rikenellaceae bacterium
CTTGGTAAAAGCCTCCTCCAGAGCAGAGTATTTCATCCAAGAGAGCTGTTCCTGAATGGATGCCAAATCATCGGCCTTGACAACTCCCAATGCGAGGATGTTGACCGAGATTAGCAAGAATAATAATTTTTTAAACATATTTTTAGGTTTTAAAGTATTTAAAACGCAGAACTTAGCTAAGTAAAAATACTCCACCTAGCTAAGTCTACGACTAGTTTTCGAACTATTTTTATTTCGCCAACTCGTTGTACAACTCCAAACCCTGCTGAGGTGTAAGGCCCTTGTGAACCACACCACCAACAGCCTGAATCATCGCAACTGGGTTCTCATTCTGGAATACATTACGACCCATATCTACTCCCGCAGCGCCATCATTGATCGCACGGTAGCACAAATCCAAAGCATCCAACGTAGGCAATGTCTTACCTCCAGCAATCACAACTGGCACTGGACACGCTGCAACAACCTTCTCGAAACCATCACAGTAGTAAGTCTTAACGATATTTGCACCATTCTCAGCACAGATACGTGAAGCCAAACCGAAGTAACGTGAATCACGAGCCATATCGCGACCGACAGCTGTAACTCCCATCACAGGAATTCCATAACGCTCTGCATTGTTACATAGATTATATAAGTTGTGAACCGTCTTTGCCTCCATCGCTGGATCACCAATCGCCAACATCATAGCCAACGCCGATACATTCATGCGAATAGCATCCTCCCAATCAATAGTAACATTGTCGTTCAACTCCGTAAGCAACGATGTACCGCCATCGGCACGCAAACAGATTGGCTTGTTAGTATCTGCAGGCACTGTTGAGCGCAACATTCCGCGTGCACACATCACCGTGTCAGCATACTCCAACAATGGTAGGATTGTCAAATCGACACGCTCCAAACCAGAGGTTGGTCCCATGATAAATCCATGGTCAAAAGCCAACATTACGCTCTTACCACTCTCCTTGTTGAACATACGTGTCAAACGATCCTTCATTCCCCAAGGTAGGTTCTGAGCACCCTTAACGTGAAAATCTCCTGCTCCTGCTACTGGTGTTCCTATTCCGAAACGACTACCGTCTCTGATGTCATCTAAATCTGCCATTTTCTTCTATCTATTTTTTTTGTTTTTATTACTCTATTGTCTGTGCGAACGATACAAACATCTGTGCCCACGACGTTGCGCCTGCATCTACATGTCCGATACACTTCTCACCAAAATTACGTGCGCGTCCAAACTTCGCGATCATATCGCAAGTCGACGCTGCACCTGCCAACGCAGCCTCCGAAGCCGCCTTCATAGCCACCGCGATATCGCCCGATGCATCAGCCGCCAAAGTCTCAACAGCTGGCTGCAAGGAGTCCATCATCGTCTTGTCGCCAATCTGTGCCTTGGTATTCTTCTGAACACCTGCCAAGCCGCTAGTGAACATCGACTGTACATCGGCAAAGGTCAACTCCTCAACATCCGCTGGAACGCCATCGCTCATGCCCAACAACAAACCGCCCAACAGAGAAGATGTCGAACCGCTAGTCTGCATCATAACTCCGAAGCCCATGTCGCCCAACAAAACCTTGAAGCTACCACCCTTCTTGCTCTCCTCAACGATAACCTTCATCGCCGTAACGATCGCCTCGCCGTGATCGCCATCACCCAACGCTGCATCCATCTTTGAGAACTCCTCGCCGCGAGCCTCAATATCTGAGGCTGCCGCAGCGATCATTTTCTGAAAATCCGATACTGTTAACTTATTCATCTCTTACCTATATATTATTTACGTGTCCAATATGGAGCGTTCGATGAATAATTCTTGATATAATCTACATGGTCTGCATCCAACTTTGCAGAGATCATCTGGAATCCAGACTGCTCCTGAACTGTCAACAACTCACCTGCATAGCCATCGACAACCTCAACGCCCATAGACTCCAAACGCTTAGCTGCTGCACGATAGACGATCAACTGCTCCATCAATGTCGACGAACCTACACCATTGATATACAATACAGCCTTGTCGCCGCTCTTGTAGCCCAACTTCGTAGCCAACTGATCAACCATATACTCTGCCGTAGCATCTGCCGAAACCAATGGCTGGCTTCCGCCCATTCCTGCCTCACCGTGCTGACCCATACCGATCATCATCTCACCTGCTGGTAACTCTGTGATTGTCGCACCATTCTGTGGGTGTGTACATGATCCCATAGCCACCGCCAATGTTGCGATGTTTGCATTCAATCGCTCTCCGATCTCCATCAACTCCTCCAAAGACTTGCCTGCCTCCGCTGCTGCACCCAACACCTTGTACATAACTACAGCTCCTGCCAATCCACGACGATCGTCGTCAACTGCGTCCAAACCTGCCGAGATATCGTCGTGTGTCATGATCGACATTACCTTAATTCCTGCGCGATCTGCCAACTGCTTTGCCATGTTGCCGCTCATAACATCTCCCGAGTGGTTCAAAACCAACAACAAGATACCTGCCTCGCGCTTCATCAACTGCAAACCCTGGAACAAACGCTGCGCTCCTGGAGCGGCGAAGATATCACCAACCACAGAGCAATCCAACATTCCCTCACCAACAAATCCACTAACTGCTGGCTCGTGACCAGAACCTCCGAAGGCTACGATCGCAACCTTATCCTCACTCTTAGCCTCGGTACGAACTACGATGTTCTCTGCTGCCAACTTAACACGATCAGCAAACGCCATTGTGTAACCCTCCAACAACTCTGCTGTAATATCCTCTGTACTATTAATAAACTTATTCATAACTTTATATCTCGATTTTAACTATTTTTTATACTCAATATACTCTACTGGAATACCCTCCTCCTCGACGAATGCGATCACATAATCACCGCAATCCAACTTGTCAAACAACAATCTCTTGCCCGCCATTGCCTCGTCCAACGACTCTACAGAGTAGGCAACGTGTGCAATTGTGCAAACCTCAACTGGGAATGGTGTACCCTCCTCGAAGTGCAACAACTCCAAATTATTTGCGCTTGTTGATGGATCTGTCATCCATATCTTCAAACCCTCGGCATAGTTTGCGCCTGCAGGAACAGCTGGCATCGGAATTCCGAAGTGCTCTAGTTTTCTCTCCATGGTTTTATAGTTATTTAGATTTTAAGTTTTAATTACATTACAGCCTTTGTGTTCGAGAACCAAGCACCATCGTGTGCTGTAGCATACTCATGAACGATTGCGCCACCAGGACCAGCAACCAAAAAGTGCCATGTACCCTCACCCTTCTCATTAACACCAGCATCCTTTAGGTGAACGATATCGCCTACACCCTGATACTGATAGAATTTACTGTTAACACTTGACTTCTGTGACTCAGGAATATACTTCTCATAACCCTCAGTTACGATAGGCTCACCCTTCTCGTCCATCTTGTAAGCGAAATTCTGAACATATCCCTTGAACACCATCCAGCTCTCCATCTTAGCTGGCAACTCTGTCTTGTAGTGCTTGTGCTCAGGCAACATCTGACCAGGCAACAAATAGATATCGTGTGCGAAGTAACCATACTCCGTGTCATTCAACCAGAACACACCACCCATACCACAATTCTCGAAATCACCCAAACCGAAATCAATAACCCACCACTCTTTCTCCAAGAATGGAGTAACCTCGTAGCCATAGAACTTAAACATATCCAAATAGGCAGCCTTCGCTACATCCTCTTGGAATACTCCGTCCTTGTAAAAATCTGCATTAGTGTACTTTTTCTGATACTGTTCCATTTTCTGTTCTGAATTTTGACATTGTTTATTCTCCGTTTGGTTGCCACAGCAACTAGTCGCCAATACGCAACATAGTGCGATTGATAGTAGATAATTGATCTTCATTTTCATTGTTTATTTAAGTTGTTTTTAATTAATATATTGTTTTATAATGAATTTACATACTCAACCAAGTACTCCAAGTTCTTCTTCGACAACTTCTTCGTGATTCCATGCTTATGCTCCGAGAATACCTCCTCCATCGTCGCTGCACGACCGTCAAACAGGTATGGAGCGGTACGCCAAACCTCTACCAGCGTTGGGGTATCCCAACCAGCCTCGAACTCCACGTCGTCTCCAATCACATACATATTCATATCGGTATAGTAGATTCCTGAGTGGCAACTCACACATCCCATATCGTTAAAGACCTTCTTACCCAACTGCGCCTTCTCCGACAACTCACCATCCACCAAATATGGACTTGGCACAGGGCGCAACGACTTAAGATATTCATCTACAAACACTGCATTCTCCTCTGGAATCTGCGAGAATTGGATATGTGTAAATCCCTTGCGCACCGCAATCTCGGCCATCGCACGGATACCCGAAATCATCGACGGAGGAGTAACGTGCGAGTACAACATACTCTTACAGTTCTTAGCATTTCCCACACCATCATTCATCAAATCCCAGTTCATACCATCCGTGCGGCCATCTCCTGGGTGGCAACCGTTACACGACTGCCAATTCTGGAAACAGTAGCTCGCGTCGTTAAAATACATCTCTCCCTTATGCACATCACTCTCCACACGCTCGGGCTGCAACTGAACCGCACTCGCAACCTCCAACTCATCCAAATCAACCACATTCATCACATCCGAGAAATAGGTCGGCACATAGGCCTTATCACCCACAACATATACATCACGTGGGCCATTACCCTCAACAGGCACGCGGACACGCAACCCTGCCAAGAATGTCAAATCATAGTTCAACGCCATCTTATCGGGAACACTCAAGAACTTCTTGATAAATGGCTCGTAGTCAAGAACACTGATCTCGTGCACACCCGAGTGCGCCACGATCACCTGATGGTCGTTGCTTGCAATATGGTCGATACCAGCCGCACCACGCTCTGGCTCATCCAACAACACAGCACCCATCAACTCCTGCGACTTAACGTCGATAATACTGATCGCACTGGTGTTCATCCAACCCTGCTGCAACTGATTGGTTGGCACCTGGAAACGACCCAAGTTATGGCTAACCATCACATAATCACCATCGGGCGACAGCGCAATACCACGCAACGCATTACTACCATTCACCAATCGAATATCCTTCACCTTCTCAAAGCCATTCAACGCAATCACACTCACCGCCGAACAAACCGTATCTAGATCGGCACGCTGCGCAGGCAAGAAGTTGGTCACAAAGAGATAGTCACCATCCTTCGACTCTACCATCCCCTTAGGCTCACGCAACACCGCCACACTACCCAAATTCGAGAACGATGCCAAATCGATCTTCGAGACTGTACCTTGATATTGATTCGAGACATAAAGCGTCCTGCCATCGTGCGAGATCACAGGATTCGACGATCCGCTCTCCAACACCAACTCGCCATCTATCTGGCCACTCTTAGCATTGATACGCACCACACGCCCCACCTCATCAAAGGTCGTAACGAAGTAATACTCACCATTCGCAGCCACACCCGTAGGTGTATTCTCAAACGCCCACACCTTTTTGGGTGACTCAAACGCACTATCATAAAGACGCAACTCCTTAGTACCTCTATTGGTCAACAAGAAATCTCCCGAGGCAAGGGATGTAATACCGCTAACTTTGAGCGGCGTTGTCTCAGCAGCAGCATAAGCACCACACACACAACAGCATAGAGACAAACACAAGGTTAAAAGTCGGTTAAGCATTTTAGGTTTTTTATTGGTTAATCTACAACACAGCTCACGCTATGCCACAATTCATAACGCAAGGTAGGTATTTTATTCCGAAAAACAAAATAAAACAGACCTAATATATAATACTTTTACTACAACCTCACCAGCGCCCACATACTACCCACAAACTCCACTCGTTATAGAGACGTGCATCGAAACAAATGAGATATTAGGAATTTGATTTTTACAATTATTTTACTAACTTTGTACGAAAGTTATAGCGCGAAAACATGACTAAAATAGTATTCCAAATTGCATATCGACTCGTCTGCGTCATTAGCCTGTTACCACTCGGCATATTGCTAAAGCTATCATATATATTCTACCTCATCAACTGGCGAGTGTTGAACTATCGTAAAAGTACGATCATCTACAACCTTGCCCGTTCATTCCCCGAGAAGAAGTATAAGGAGATAGATCAGATTGCCGACAAATATTCGCTGCACCTATGTCGTACGATGACCGAATGGATCAAGATACTCACCGAGAGCGAGAGTTCGTTGCGCAGTAGAATCTGCATCAAGAATGAGGAGCTGCTACACAAGGATCAGGATCGCGACCTATTCTTGGTGATGGGGCACTATGGCAACTGGGAGATGCTCAACACAGTGCCGATGATGGACAAAAGACCTTTGTATGCCATATATAAGAATCAGGCATCGGAGATCTCGAACCTCTTTTCGATGAAGATGAGGTGTCGATTTGGGGCAAAGATGTTGGAGATGAAGGAGGCACCACGATTTATTTTGACCAACAAAGAGCCATCGATATATGTTGTGTTGGCCGACCAATCGCCATGGGTTTTGAGCAAGCGATCGTTGACCTTCATGCACCAAACAACCTTGGTATTTGAGGGTGTAGAGCGCCTTGCACGCCCAAAAAAGGGGACAGTTCTCTATCTGGAGATGTTGCCCAACGACGAGAAGGGACGCACCCACCAGATAACACTTCTGCCGCTCGACACCAGCAGCGAAGAGGATATAACCACACAATTTTTCGCCAAGCTAGAGGCATCGATCACGGCCAATCCACAATATTGGTTGTGGAGCCATCGTCGATGGAAACACTCACCACAAGTGGAGCAGAAAAATCCTCATAAATAAGGATTGACACGCTTGACTCTTATGCATACTTTTGTAGCATGAAGAGATCTCTATCCATTATCTTATTATATATAGGTATATCACTGCAATTAGCCGCCGCCAACGAGGGTCAGTATACGCAATTTGATTCATTATACACGATGGATCAGGTGATGGTAACCACCATCAAACAGGGGTTAGACCTCGGCAATGAGCCAGTATCGGTGACACTGCTCGACCAACAGACCATCGAGAAGAGGCAGATCAGCACCATGAAGGATGTTACTGCTGTAGCTCCCAATTTCTACATTCCCGACTATGGGTCGCGTATCACCTCATCGATCTATGTGCGTGGTTTGGGGGCGCGTATCGACCAGCCAGTTGTGGGGTTGAATATCGACAATGTACCATATATAAATAAAAATGGGTTCGACACCGAGGTGATGGGCATCGAGCGGATCGAGGTTCTACGCGGCCCACAGTCGACACTCTATGGGCGTAATACGATGGGTGGCGTAGTCAATATCTACACCATCTCACCATTTAATTATCAAGGGCTTAAGGTGGGTTTGAGCTACGGATCGACAAATGCCATGAAGGCCAATGCAACCTATTATCACAAATTCTCCAACCGCTTTGCCGCCTCGCTGGGGGGGTACTACAGCTCGACCGACGGATACTTCACAAACGAGACTACAGGAGAGAAGTGCGATGTCGAGCAGTCGATGGGAGGACGTTTGCGCCTGCAATACCTACCTAGTGCAAAGACTCGAATAGACAATACGTTGGCCATAAGCCATGTCGACCAAGGGGGATATGCCTATCGCAATTTGGCCACTGGGGTGATTAGCTACAACGACCCATCGAGCTACAAGCGCACACTTATCAACAACGGCCTGTCGGTGGTGCACACCGAGGAGCGGTGGACGTTGGCGAGCATCACGAGCTATCAATATCTCGACGACCACATGACGCTGGATCAGGACTTTACACCATACTCATATTTTACTCTACAGCAGGCCATCCAAGAGCACTCGTTCACCGAAGATCTGGTGGCACGATCACGCAACGTGGAGGGATACAACTGGATCGCAGGTCTGTTTGGGCAGTATAGTCACAAGAGTATGCAGGGGCCTGTGGAGTTCAAACAGATGGGTATCGACTCACTAATATTGTCCAATGCCACCCAGAGCGACAACTACTATTACGAGTGGGACACCGACCGATTTACCCTCTACAGCGACTTCTGCAACATCACATACTCGGCGGCGGCCTACCATGAATCGAGCTACACACGTGGCCGATGGAGGGCGACGTTGGGTGCGCGCGTCGACTACGAAAAGACCACGCTACAGTACCATAGCTACACCAATACTGGGTGTACAAAATATTACGACTACGACAGCGCCAACGACGAGTGGGCAACATGGTACAAGGCGATCGCCCCCGATCTCAAGGGCGCACCGAGCCAATCGTTCTTGGAGATTCTGCCCAAAGCCAACGTCAGCTATCGACTAGGGGCGCAGCGCCAATCGTCGCTCTACGCCACGGTGGCCAAGGGTTACAAGGCAGGAGGTTACAACACACAGATGTTTTCGGACATTCTGCAACAAGAGATCATGAGTCTATTTGCCGTCTCGGCACTCTACTCGGCCGAGGAGATCATCGCCTACAAACCAGAGTATAGTTGGAACTACGAGGTGGGGGCACACCTACTCTCGCGCGATCGCACGTTGGCGGCCGACCTCTCGCTATTCTACATCTCGTGCCAGGATCAGCAGCTCACCGTATTCCCCGAGGGGATGGTGACAGGTCGCATGATGACCAACGCAGGTGAGTCGCGCAGCATCGGTGCAGAGTTCTCGGGACGCGCTACGTTTGGCGATCTAAACCTAAACGTTGCCTATGGCTACACCAATGCCAAATTCGTCATCTACGACGACAACGAGAGCGACTACTCGGGCAACTATATCCCCTACTCGCCCACGCAGACCATCTCGGCCAACATCGACTATGGATTTGAGCTCAACAGCCGTTGGGCAGATCGCGTGATAGTTGCAGCCAACACCAGCGGTGCAGGGCGCATATATTGGAACGAGTCCAACTCGCTATCACAACCGCTGTATATGCTCTTGGGCAGCGAGGTGCGTATCGAGGGCAGAGGCTACAACCTCACGCTGTGGGGACGCAATTTGGCAAACAAGGCCTACGACACCTTCTACTTCATGTCGTGCGGCAACGAATTTATGCAGCAGGGAAAACCACGCTCCATTGGCGTGACACTTAACTTGGATATATAATAGAGATTACAAACCTAAATAAAAAACAAAAAGATGAAAAAACTATTTGTAACATTCACAGCCATGGCCTTCGCATTGAGCATGGTGTCGTGTGACGACCTAAATTGGGGTGGCGACGAGGAGGTGCAAGGCTCAACAGACCCCACCGTTACGGTTCAAACCAGCTACTACTATGGCGATGTCACAGTTGCACAAGATGGCGAGGTGACCTATCAAACAGGTGATAAGATGGTTGCTGCCACTACCGATTCCGATGCAAGCACCATCTCGATCACGATGAAGGAGATGAAGTTTGCCGAGAATATGCCACTATCGTTGAACATCATGTTCTCGGATGTGGAGCCAAGCACAATTGGCGACTACTACTATGCAGCGACAATCACTCCGACGGCTACCGATGGCGAGCCTATCACCTATGTAGAGATCACTCGTTTGGTGATCGTCACGATGGACGAAGAGCTAATGGTTAAGTTCGACTGCACGATGTATGGCACAACAACCTACAGCGTAACATTCCTTACAGAGAACATCACCGACGAGGGTCAGGGTGACGAGGAGCTAACAGATGAGGAGGAGGATATCGTCCCATCAACTCCAACTGGCACGGAGTATGTTGGCGAGATGAATGTCACAAAGGATGGTGTGGTATCGTACACCGATAGCGCAGCGGTGCTATATGCAACAATCGACGAGACAAAAGAGTGCGTCGATGTAACACTCTCGGGAGTTAAGTTCAGTGCATATATGCCCATCACACTCGACCTAACATTTAGCGACGTGGCATACGACGCAGCGAGCGGAAGCTACTACGTTGCCTCGACCACCCCAACCGACGCAGATGGCGCAGAGATGACATCGGTGGCGATCAGCGACTTTACATTCACACACGTGAGCGAGGAGGTTATCAGCGTGTCGTTCATCTGCACATATGGTGGTAGCGACTACACAATCACATTCACCAACGACGAGGAGGAGGATAGCGACAATAACGACGAGGATACATCGATCGACACCGTGCTCCGCTCATTCGAGGGAGTGATCGAGGTCGAGAAGGATAATGCGGTGGTATACACTGACTCGGCAACAGCAGTGAACTACACCAAGAGCGCAGAGGAGGTCAACGTGGTATTGCCAAGCGTCAAGTTTAGCGAATATATGCCCGTTACAATCTATATGGCTATCAACAATGTTGAATACAGAGATGACCTAGGACACTACTACATCAACGAGACTGTAGCCATCGATGCCGATGGCGAGGAGCTATCGAGCGTGGTGATTCGCGAATTTATGCTCTACGAGGAGAACTCATATACAGTAGCCATATCGTTCATCTGCAACTACAACGGCACCGACTACGAGATCTCGTACAATGCCCAACTAAAGTCCGATACTGTCGATCCTGACCCCGTATACTACGGAGCTATGAGCGTGAGCAATGGCTACAACGACGATAACGCTTATGCAATAGTTCTATCAAATGCCGATAGCACAGCTCGCGTGATCCTCGAAGAGGTCAAGTTTAGCGCATATATGCCCGTTACGATCTATATGGACTTCCAAGATATCGCACTCAACGACTCAGGTGTCTACTATGCCGAGACAATCACACCTCTCGATAGGTACGACGAGGCAGTCGACGGAGTTAGCGTGAGCAACTTCTCACTCACCTACGTCACCGAAAACTACGTCTCAATATCATTCACCTGCACATATGGAGGTGCCGACTACACAATCGCTTTCGAGGGGTCTAATATTTAGGGAGTTTCGAGAACTGTCTTCGGCGGGCAGGGATTGCACCCCTGCAGGTGCTTGAGATACTTCGTATCTCTTCTACATTGTCGAGTTTTTTATATAAGTTGTGGGGAAGATGGGCGTTAAGCCCATCTTCCCCACAACTCAATTTAGATCCGATTATATAAGAGAGAAGCGCAGCTTCTCAAAGCTCAGCGGGGAGCACCCCGCTCGCCGAAGGCAGTTCTCGAAACTCCCTAAATCTTAGATATCGCGATTGTAAGCGGTGCGTCGTTGAGGTCGCTTTCGACTACGAATGTACCTTGTGGTTTCTCTGCGACTTTTACGTCGAGGGCTAGGGTTTGAGCGGCTATATAGTCGCCATAGCTAGCTACCGACAGCTCTACTGCCTCATTGCGTTCGATCTCGACCTTCACGCGATCCACGACCTCCAGACCCGAGTCCTTACGGATATTCTGGATGCGGTTTACTAGTTCGCGAGCCACACCCTCGTTGCGCAGCTCATCGGTGATGGTGATGTCGAGTGCCACGGTGAGCTTTCCCTCCGACGCAACCAACCAACCTGGCATATCCTCCGATGTAATATCGAAGTCGGCAGGTGTAACGGTTATTGTATCGCCTCCGACCACAAGATCTGTAGACTCTGCCGCCTCAATCTGCGCTATCTGCTCCTGAGAAAATGTTGCGGTCAAGGCTGCGATCTGCTTCATATACTTACCATACTTTGGACCCAAGGTCTTGAAGTTTGGCTTGATACGCTTAGTAATCAGACCTGCTGTCTCGTCCAACAGCTCTATCTCCTTGATATTCACCTCGCCCATAACCAATTCGCGCACCGACTCGATATAGCTCTTCATCGCTGGATCGAGCACGGGTACCAAGATCTTGGTCAATGGTTGGCGAACCTTGATATTCACCTTACGACGCAGTGCCAAGACCATCGATGTTAGACGCTGTGCGATCGACATCGTCTGCTCCAGATCGCTATTGATCAACGACTCGTCGACAACTGGGAACTTCGCCAAGTGCACCGACTCCTCGCTATGGCGACCGCTCAACTCATTGAGGTCGCAGAAGATACGATCTGTAATAAATGGCGCGAAGGGTGCCGAAAGCATCACCACACTCTCCAAACAGCTATATAGCGTCTGGTAAGCGGCCAATTTATCCTTGGTCATCTCGCCACCCCAGAAACGTTTACGGTTCAGGCGCACATACCAGTTCGAGAGATTCTCGTTGACAAAATCCTGGATCATACGCGCGGCAGGCGTTGGATCGTAGCTCTCCAAAGTAGCCGTCACATCGCGAATCAATGTGTTTAATACCGACATGATCCAACGATCGATCTCGGCACGCTCCTCCATTGGCACCTCGGCCTCGCGACCCGTAAACCCATCGACATTGGCATAGAGCGCAAAGAACGAGTAGGTATTATAGAGTGTACCAAAGAATTTACGACGCACCTCGTCGATTCCATCCACATCGAACTTAAGGTTATCCCAAGGCTGTGAATTCGATATCATATACCAACGTGTAGCATCGGCTCCATACTTGCCCAACACCTCGAATGGATCGACGGCATTACCCAAACGCTTCGACATCTTATTTCCATTCTTGTCGAGTACCAAACCATTTGAAATGATATTTTTAAACGCTACAGAGTCAAACAACATAGTAGCGATCGCGTGCAGCGTAAAGAACCATCCGCGCGTCTGGTCAACACCCTCTGCGATGAAATCCGCAGGGTACAAATCATTGAAATCCACCCCACCATTCTCAAACGGATAGTGTAACTGAGCATAGGGCATAGCCCCCGAGTCGAACCACACATCGATCAAATCGCTCTCGCGACGCATTGGCTCGCCATTGTCGGCCACCAACACGATTGAATCGACATAGGGACGATGTAGATCGAGATTCTCCGTAGAGTAGTTCTCCTTGCTCATATCGCCAACCTTGAAGTTCTTGTATGGATTCTCGCTCATATATCCCTTCTCGATCGACTTTTCGATCTCGCTCATTAGCTCCTCGACCGACCCGATACACTTGATCTGCGAATAATCTTCGGTAGCCCACACTGGCAACGGAGTACCCCAGAAGCGCGAACGCGACAGGTTCCAATCCACCAAACCCTCCAGCCACTTGCCGAAGCGACCCGAACCCGTAGACTCGGGCCTCCACTGGATCGTATTATTCAACTCGATCATGCGATCACGCATAGCCGTAGTCTTGATAAACCACGAGTCGAGTGGATAGTACAACACTGGTTTGTCGGTACGCCAACAGTGAGGATAGGAGTGGGTATGCTTCTCGATCTTAAAGACCTTGTTATCCCCCTTCAGCCCCACTGCAATATCGACATCCAACGTTGCGTCATCTGCGCCCAACGACTCATCGTAGGCATTCTTCACAAATCGGCCTGCATACTCGCCATACAACTCCACGTCGATATTCTCGGCCACGAACTGGGGATCCAGATCCTCCAACACAAAGAACTTACCGCTACGATCGACCATCGGCTGACTCTTGCCTGCCTTGTCGACCATAAACATCGGAGCGATACCTGCCGCCTTTGCAGCACGATCATCGTCGGCTCCAAACGTAGGGGCAATATGAACTACACCCGTACCATCCGACGTAGTCACGAAGTCGCCAACAATTACGCGGAATGCATCGCCCATCGGCTTAACCCATGGCAACAACTGCTCGTAGCGAATACCCTCCAACTCGCGACCGCGCCACACGCCGTCGAGGATCGTAAACTTTCCCTCCATCTTAGCCGTGAAGTAGGCCGATACCAACTCTTTAGCCATCACAACAACCTGCTCGACAGCCGTATATGGATTTTCGCACTTCACACGAACATACTCCACATCGCCACCCACAGCCAATGCCGTGTTCGATGGCAGAGTCCATGGAGTAGTTGTCCATGCCATGATATACAACGGTGACTCCACACCCTCGAACAACATCTCGCTCTGAGCATTGCGCACCACCGCAAACTGCGCCGTGCAGGTGGTATCCTTCACATCGCGATAGCACCCTGGCTGGTTCAACTCATGGGTCGACAGACCTGTTCCTGCCGCAGGAGAGTATGGCTGGATAGTATAACCTTTATACAACAATCCATTGTTAAACAACTCTTTGAGCAGATACCACAAGGTCTCGATATACTTATTATCGTAGGTGATATATGGATCATCCATATTGACCCAATAACCCATTTCGCGCGTCAACTGCTCCCACAAACCAGTATACTCCATCACCGCCTCGCGGCACTCCTTGTTATACTGCTCGATTGTGATTGTCTTGCCGATCGCCTCCTTGGTGATCCCCAACTTCTTCTCGACTCCTAGCTCAACGGGCAGACCGTGGGTATCCCAACCCGCTTTGCGATGCACCTTGAAGCCCTGCTGAGTCTTGAATCGGCAAAATATATCCTTGATAGTACGCGCCATAACGTGGTGAATACCAGGAACTCCATTGGCCGAAGGTGGACCCTCATAAAATACGAATGTTGGATTTCCATCGCGCGTCGAGATACTCTTGCTAAAAGTATCCTCGGCATCCCATTTGGCCAATACCTCGCCAGCTACATCGGCTAGGTTGCACCCTTTATACTCTTTAAACTTCATTATTATGATATGTTTTAGTTTTATCCACGTAAAAAAAATCCCACAAATTTACATTTTTTTTTTGAAAAACACATCAATAGAATAAATTAATTGCACTCCGCCCCAAATCTAGGCGGCTGCTAGTGCCAACACTCTGTCTTAGAGTAGATCTCGGGGATCGTCGTTGCATAGTATCGCTCGCGCAGACCCAAGGCTCGTTGCAACTCATAATCGTTAAGAAGTCGAATGGCGTAACGACGCAGAAGAACCAGAGCCGTAAGGTTGCAGAGCGTCATCAGCGAGATGCCAATATCCGACAGCCCCCACACCACATCCAACTGTGCAACAGCACCATACATCACCATCGCCACCACCGCCAACCGAAATACAAAGAGGACAAATCGGTTGGCCGTCAAGAAACGCAGATTCGACTCGCCATAGTAGTAGTTGGCCACAATGCTCGTAAAGGCAAAGAAGAGGATGACCACCGCCACGAAGTAACTCCCCCACTCCCCCACATGGCGCATAAGCGACATCTGCGTAAGCTCGATACCCGTCAGCCCCGAATCGTAGAGACCGCCACACAAGATGATAAAGGCGGTTGAGGTGCAGATGACCAACGTGTCGACGTAGACACCCAACGACTGCACTAAACCCTGCTTAATGGGGTGCGACACATCGGCCGTAGCGGCCACATTGGGGGCGGAACCCATACCTGCTTCGTTACTAAATAGCCCTCGCTTGATACCCATCATAATGGCCGAACCAACCAAACCGCCCATCAATTGACGACCTCCAAAAGCATCGGCAAAGATCATATAAAACACATGGGGGATTTGGCGAAAATTTAGAGCCACCACGATGAGTGCCAACACGATATAGAACAGCGACATAACAGGCACCACATACTGCGTAAAGTGGGCTATGCGACGCACACCGCCAAATATAACAAACATCGTGGCCACCGCAATCACACACCCCGTATAGATTGGCGCAACACCAAATGCCGTCTCAAAGGCCAACCCAATGGTGTTGCTCTGAACCGAGGTGACAGCGTAGGGAAAGGTGAAGATTATGGTCAATGCAAAGAGTGCGGCAAACCACCGCGAACCCAAACCCTTGCTGATATAGTAGGCTGGCCCACCCACAAATCCACCACCGCTTGCGCTGCGACTCTTAAACAGCTGCGCCAACGACGACTCCACAAAGGCGTTAACAACCCCCAACAGCGCCACAACCCACATCCAAAAGATAGCCCCAGCACCGCCCAGTGCGATAGCCGTCGCGACACCTGCCAAATTACCCGTTCCCACACGGCTCGCGATCGAGACGGTAAAGGCCTGAAACGACGTTACACCCCCTCCGCGGCTCTGTGACGCACCGACATCCGAGCGACGCAGCAGGCGCAACATATCGCCAAACAGCCGAAACTGAACCCCTCGCATAGAGAGCGTAAACCACACAGCGCACCCCAAGAGCAACGCCACCAAAAGATATCCTAAGTATAGATTTAAAGTCTCGATTACCTCCATCTCAAAACAAAATTATTGCACTCCATAGCCCCATGCAATAACCTCGCAAAACAGCGATGGCGAGGTGTCAAAAAACACCTCGCCATCGTTTCATAGCAATCTTAGACTCTTACGAATTTACTTCACATTCAGAGTCAACGTACAACTCTTCAGACCTGGAGCGCTCAACTCGATCTTCACCTTGCCCGACTCACCCTCGCTCTGGATATAACCCAACAGCTTGCCACGAATCGCCTTTTGAACACTGTCGCGATAGTTATCCGCCACATTGTTCGAACCACTCTCAAGACCCAACAACCTAGCAGGGCCTTCGACCTGACACGTGATCTCGTCACGAGCCATCGGAACCAAATTTCCAGCCTTATCAACTATCTTGATAAATAGGTGCGCCGTTGCACGCGCGCTCGACAAACTCTTGGTATCCAACTCAGCCACAATACGATAGGCATCACCAGCTGTAACCACTACGTCGCTTGCCACCTGCTTGCCACCATCGAATGCTCGAACCTCCAACTTACCCTCGGCGTAATCCACATCCCAATGTATGATCGCATTGTCGTCATTATACTTCGTGCGCTCGCCAACCATCTTGCCATTCAGCCACAACTCAGCCTCCTCGCAGTTAGTATAGGCCACCACACGAACCCTCTGACCATCGCGATAGTTCCACGTCTGATCGGCACCATTCGAAATACTAGTTTGGTTCTCGCGCGGAACATACGTTCCAACATAGACCACTGGTGTCTCGCTCCACAACGCTCTACGATAGAAACCTCGCGCCTTAACGTTTCCTGCCAAATCGATCATTCCCGTAGTAAATCCACGCGATGGCCACTCGCCCGACTCGCCCAAATAGTCGTAACCCGTCCAGATGAACTGACCAAAGATATAATCATTGTCGCGAACCGACTTCCAAGCCGCCAAATCGTGGCGCGTCTCGCTACCATACAATATACGATTTGGATATCTCTTATGATCCTGCTCATAGCGATACTCCGTATAGTTGTAGCCCACCACATCGATAGCCTCGGGATAGCCCGACTCGTTGGACATCACAACGCCTGCCATCGCTCCCGTCACAGGGCGCGACGTATCGTTCTTGCGAACCTCAGTGGCCAACTCCTCGGCAATCTCGCCCAAACGATTGGCGTGAGGGTGCGACGGTTTGTAGCCTGCCTCGGCCTGCTGGCTGATACCCTCCTTATTGAGAACTGGGTGCGAATATGGGTCATTTGGATAATCAACCTCGTTACCGATACTCCACAACACGATCGATGGGTGGTTGCGATCGCGACGAACCATATCGCCAATATCGCGTTTGCTCCACTCGCGGAAGTAGTGCGACGAACCTTGATAACCTGGTTTGCCCTTATTCCAACCCGTGATCCACTTCTTCTTAGGATACTCCCACTCATCGAAGGCCTCATCTTTGATCATCATTCCCAATGAATCACACACATCGTAGAGATCCGTAGCCTGAGGGTTATGGCTCAATCGCAACGCATTACAGCCGATTGATTTCAATTGCTTAATACGATAGACCCAAACCTCCTTGGGCACAGCGGCTCCCAACACACCTGCGTCGTGGTGCACGCAGACACCCTTCATCTTGGTAGGCACATCGTTGAGCGCGAAGCCCGTGTTTGCATCGAAGCTCAACTTGCGAAGTCCCACATTAGTAGTCGTCTGGTCGACCCTCTCGCCATCGACAAACAACTCCGCAGTTAATTTATATAGGTATGGCACATCGACACTCCACAACGAAGGGTTCGAGATCGTGCTCATCGTCGAAAGTGTATAGACCTCGCCAGCCTCTACGCCACCCTCGACACTCTCCTGCGTCACAACCTTACCACTATGGTCACGAAGTGTAAAGAGCACCTTGGCACTCTGATCCTCCGATGTCTCGTTGGCCACCTCACAACGCATCGTAAGCTCCGCCTTGTTTAGCTGCTCGATCTTCGCCTCGTAGCTCATACCCCACTGGTTGATATGCACATTGTTGGCATAGACCAGATGCACATCACGATAGATTCCACTTCCCGTATACCACCTAGAGTCGGCATCGTCGCTATGATCCACACGCACCGCGATCACGTTGCGACCACCAAAGTTGATATACTTCGTCAAATCATACATAAACGAGATATAGCCATTGGGGCGCTTGCCGATCCACTTACCATTGATAAATACATCACTATTGTTGTAGACTCCCTCGAAGTAGACAAACAACTTCTGCCCCTCGCGATCGGCTGGAATATCCAGATCCTTGCGATACCACGCAATACCACCAGGCAGATAACCCGTACAACTAGCATACTCGCGGCTAGGCTCCTGCTCCACCGACCAATCGTGGGGCAACGATAACTCGCGCCACTGCGAATGGTCCAAAAACTCAACTCCTCCATAGGTGATATCGCCCAGATGGAAGCGCCAATTCTCATTTATCGTCACAACATCGCCAAAACCCTGCGCAACACAGAGACCACACGATGCCACGGCCATCGCAACAGCCAAAAACAACCTCTTCATCATACTCTTTTTTATACAAATTACATTACAAAAATCTCACTCTCCGTGCGAGATGAATCCATAATAGCGATCAACTCCGCCTTCAACTCTGGGTTTTGGTTCACCACATTGTTCTTCTCGCTTGGGTCGTTCGCCAGATTATACATCTCGTAGTATGTCTTATTCGGATTCTTCACTTGGAAACGGATCAACTTCCAATCCCCCTTGCGCACACACTGCTTGCCACCCTGCTCGTGGAACTCCCAGTAGAGGTGGTCGTGAGTCTGCTTCTGCTTCTTACCCATGAGTGTTGGCAAGATCGAGATTCCATCGCTGCAAGCTGGAGTCTTAACCTTAATCAACTCCGCCACCGTTGGCATGAAGTCCCAGAAGGTGCTCATCTCGTTGTTCTGCACACCTGCAGGAACCACACCTGGCCAGTAGGCGATCATCGGAACACGGATACCACCCTCGTAGAAATCGCGCTTTACACCACGATAGATGCCTGTACTATTGAAATACTTAGGATCGGCACCTCCCTCTTCGTGAGCACCATTGTCCGAGGCGAAGATAACCAACGTGTTCTCGTCAATTCCCAACTCCTTCAACAGATCGTTGATACGACCAACCGACACATCCAAACGCTCAACCATCGCTGCAAAAGCGGCATGTGGCTGCTCCTGCGACGAATATGTACCGCCATTGTTGACAAACGGTGACTCAGGTCCCAACTTATCCAAGAACTTTGTCATATACTCATCGGGCAACAACAACTCGGCATGAGGGAGCGTAAAGGTGAGATAGATGAAGAATGGGTTATCCTTGTTCTCGGTGATAAAGGCCATCGCCTTATCCTCCACCAAATCGTGGCTATAGCTCTTGCCACCAAGCTCAACCTCGGTCTCGTTCTCGTGCAAGAATAGAGGGAAGTAGCTATGAGCATATCCCTGACCCAAATATCCATAGAAGTAGTCGAAGCCCTGCGCATTAGGATGCCCCTCGGTTCCTGGACCTCCCAATCCCCACTTACCGATACAAGCCGTCGTGTAGTCACGCTGCTTGAATAACTCGGCAACCGTGATCTCATCGGCTGGAAGCGTCGTATCGTAGACACGGCCATCGCTGTTGTCGACACCCATATTACCACGCACATGGGTATTACCCGTATGTTTTCCCGTCATCAACGCACAACGCGACGGAGCACTCACCGTACAACCTGCATAGTGTTGCATAAATTGGATTCCACCCTTGGCCATGCGGTCGAGGTTGGGGGTCGCCATTATCTTCTGACCATAACACCCGATATCGGCATAACCGAGATCGTCGGCCAAAATATAGATCACATTGGGCGTTTTGCTCGGTGCAGCCTGCACCAACGCTGGAGCGGCCATCGCCAAAGCGCCAACCGACAAAATAAGTTTTTGATTCTTCATTATTATTATGATTTTAGAGTTTAAACAATCCACCTGCATCAACCCACCAGCAACCAATCCACAACGATCAACACAGGCCATTCGAGGCAAAGATAATAATTTTATCCCGACTTTACAACACCTCACACCAAAATCAGCAACCAATCTGCACTCACAATTTCAGCCTAAGGGTGCGACGCAACGAACGCTCAATGCGCTGGGGCGAGATCTCGCCTCGCTCGACAGCATCGACAATGGTCGAGATAAATCGCTCCGCGATGTCACTACGATCATCCGATAGATTGCCACTTATAATAAATAGATCAACCCCTGCTGCCACCCCCAACAATATACCCTCCTCAAACCCATAGTGGTCGACAATGGCGCGCATCTGCATGTCATCGCTCACCACAACACCCTGCCAACCAATCACCTGACGCAACAGCCACTCGATGGCAAGGGGCGAGAGCGAGGCGGGGTATACAGAGTCGATCTCGCGATTGTAAAGGTGGCTCACCATCACCATATCGCACCCTCCGCCTCGCACCATATCGAAGTAGGGCTGCAACTCGCAGCTACGCCACGTCGAGCTAATATCGGTAAATCCCAAATGGCTATCAACCAGCGAACTACCGTGACCTGGGAAGTGTTTGATGGCCGTGAGAACTCCGCAAGTGCGGTGCTCCTCGGCATAGATTTTGGCCAGATGGCTCACCCGAGCAACATCGGCCGAAAAGGAGCGACCCACCGCCCCGACAATGGGCGACAAGGGGTTTATATCGACATCGACACAGGGTGAGAAGTTGAGATTCAGACCAACGGAACTCACCGCATTGGCAATATCGCGAGCCGCAGCTCGCACGCGCAGATCGTCATCGTACCCACCAACAGCTCGCTGCGATGGTTGAGGGTCGAATCCATACTTGGATTTGAGGCGGTTGACAGCCCCACCCTCTTGATCTATGGCCATGAGTAGAGTGTGCGGTGCATGGGATTGAATATCGGCCACAAAGCGCGCGAAGCGCTCGCGTCCCGACAGCTCGTCGGTCGAGGAAGCGAGATTCTTTTCGAAGAAGATAACACCCGCCACACCGCGCTGTTCGACATCGCGAATAATCGGATTGTTGCCGCGCAGATCGACCCCATCGACCCCCACGATCAACATGCGAGCCACCCTCTGACGAAGCGTCATCTGATCGATGGCCAACGTCACAGAATCGAGCCGCTGAGCAGCAACTCGACCAACCAACATGACCACCATCGCAGTGGCCAAAATCACACCCTTCATAGAGACTCTAGACATAACTACAAAGTTATCTATTTTTGGGCAACACAACAACAAAATTACAGGAAAAAGCGTCTACGCAAAGAAAAAAATCACAAAAAAAATGGAGCCTCCACGCTCCACAATCCCCAATAAACAGCCACTTTAGGGGGTTTTTGCAAAAAAAATAACGCGCTTCGTAAATTATTTAGTATTTTAAGGCGACAAATGTGTGAATTTTAAGATTAAATTTATATATTTGCATAATAAGAGTAGATACAAAAGCGTGCAGCCTCGTGGAGATTGGAAAATCCACGCGATGTTGTCGCCTATTTTAGCGTATATAAATATTGTGTAAGCCAAAACGAAAACGAACTAAATACTAATAAAATTTATGACTATGAAAAGATTTTACATTTTTCCATTACTATGTCTCCTCTTGCTTGTAGGTTGCGACGACAGCTCTAACGATGTCGACCTAGTGAGTGAGTTGACGTTGGACGTTGTCAAACCAATTGAGATTGATAGTGAACCTGGAACAACCGAGATCTGGTTTGTTACCAACTACGAGTGGTCGGCAGAGATCGAGTCTACCGAGGGTGGTATGACAATCGAGCCAACATCGGGATCTTATGGAACCAACAAGATCACAGTCACTGCAGATGAGTACACAGGCTATGAGAGCCGCAGCACAGTGGTTAAGATCACAGCTGGAGGTATCAGCAAGACGGTTGAGATCATCCAGAACACTGGTATCTATCTGCTAGATATCGCTGAGGAGTCGATCACATTCGAGCCTGAGGGAGGATCTATTGAGATTGATTTGGATTACAACATGAACTATATCATCGAGAGAGCAGACACTCTAGCGGCAGATTGGTTGCTGACTCCAGAGACTAAGGTTTATGGATCGGACGTAATAATCTTGAGCGCTGAGGCTAACCCTATGGGTGAGATGCGCGAGACAATGGTTTATGTCTATTCGGAGAACTATAAATATGCAGATTCTGTTATCGTATATCAGAAGGCAAATAACTTGATGGAGCTTAGCGGAAGTGACTTTGAGGCTGCTGTCGAGGGTGAGACATTCAATGTAACATATCCTGTAGTAGAGGGTGCCGTATATGAGTTTACGACTTGCCCAAGCTGGATCGAGGTAACAATGAGCACATCTTCGCAAACGGAGGATGTTGAGATTGATGGTGTGATGACACCAACGACAACAACGATTGGAAATATCGAGTTCATTGTACCTGAGAACACAACTAACGCAGCGCGCTCTGACAAGGCTGTATTGGCCATGACTGTCGTACTTGAGGAGGCTACATCTACAACTCCTGAGGTGACAGAGACTTCGTATCAGGATATCTACTTCAGTCAGGCTCAGAACGATGTGTTGGAGTATGGCTATGTAGCTTACAATAGCACAACTGGTGCTGCTGATACGATCAGCATTGCATTTACGGCAAACGTGGATTACACGGTTACAGTTGACGAGACAGCGGCTGATTGGATGAGCGTAGGTGAGTTTGAGTTTGGATATATCAACCTTGTGTTGGCAGCTAATGACACTGGATTGGATCGTCAAGACTCTATCACAGTATCGGCAGTAGATCACGATATGTCGTTCAGAGTTGCAATCATTCAGTCAAAACGTTTCTTGATCGAGAGCGTTAATACCGACACAGAGCTTGCGCCTCATGTCAATGGTGAGACATATGAAATTACGTTGGCTCACAACTTGTATCCAGACTGGGAGATAACTACAAACTGGATCTCATTTGAGTTGATTAACTGGGAATTTGAAGAGGGAGAGGCTCCTGAGAAAGAGAGTGAGTTTGAGGAGTTCTATCGAATGGTAGTTGAGCCATATGAGTATGATGGAAAGTTCTATCGTGAGGGTTCTGTTATCGTATCATATGGCACATCAGAAAACATCTTGACATTCAACGTTTCGCAGAGTTATATTGTTGATAACACAACAGCTGGCGGCCTTGATGCATTGTTGACTGACACATACGACGAAGGCTACGAGACAATTCTTCGTGCGTTGGCTATCTCGGGTGAGTTGAATGCTGCCGACCTTGCAAAGATTGCGAGCATCACCTCTATCGAGGGATTGGATCTTTCGGAGGCAACAATCGTAGGTGACATCACAGTTGACGCAGATGGAACAGTGGCTAGTGGCAATGCAATTCCTTACGCATGGCTAAAAGATCATAGCGCAATCGAATCTGTCGTACTTCCAGACGAGGTGACAATTATTGGAGAGAGTGCATTTGAGGGTTGTAATGTAACAGAGGCCATAGCTATTCCAAACCTTGTGACATCTATTGGTGACGCAGCGTTTAGAAATTGCTCGAACATGAGTGGTGATGTGTCATTCTCTACATCTCTTATCACAGTAGGTACTGAGGCATACTACAACTGTAGCAAGGTCACTGGAGCGTTGTACTTCTCAAATACCGTGACAGAGATCGGAGAGCGTGCATTCTACAACTGTAGCAGTGCCGACGGAATGCTTAAGCTATCACGTAACATGCCAGTTATTAAGGAGAGCACATTCGAGGGCTGTACATCATTGGCTGGAGGACTATACATTCCATCTTGTGTAACAGATATCGAGAAGAATGCATTTAAGAACTGCTCTGGGTTCACAGGAGAGCTTACAATCTCTTATCCACTTAACAAGATTCGTGAGTCGGCATTTGAGGGTTGTTCAGCAATGACAGGATCACTTATCATCCCTAGCACAGTAGATACAATCGGTGTTGCAGCCTTCATGGGTTGCGAGAGCTTCACAGCAGTTAACGTAGCGTCATCGGCTCTTACGTTTATCGACGAGAAGGTATTTGCAAACTGTACTTCGTTCACAGGTACTCTTTCGATCCCAACAACGATCACCGAGATCCGTGACTACGCATTCTACCGTTGCGAGAGCATGACTGGTACACTATCTCTACACAGCCGTATGATGACTGTTGGAAACTATGCATTCTACGGATGTAAGTCACTTACTGGAGCGTTTGCTACACCAGTTCTTCTCGAGAGCGTTGGTAAAGCTGCATTTGCACACTGCTACAAGATGACTGGTGCATTGACAATCCCAACAACAAACTTGACTTATCTATCAGATGAGATGTTTGCATACACAGCTCTATCGGGAAGCATCACACTTCCAGATGGCTTGATCACAGTTGGCGAGAACGCTATCGGAGGAACAAACCACGCTGGTAAGTTGTATATCCCAGAGAGCGTTCAGGAGATTGGTTCTCAGAGCTATGGTCTGTTGATCACATCTCTACACCTAAACTGGACAAGCAATATCCCAGCAGATATCACAAACATCTTGATTGAGCTTAGAGATCAGTTCGATTCAAACAATGCGAACTTCAATTCAGAGTCTGAGCAACATATCATCTACATTCCAGAGGGATACAAGGGATTCTATGAGGCTAATTTCCCAAAGCCAACGGAAACAGAGGCATACCTATTCGAGGAGTATATCATCGAGGCATAAACCTCATATAGTTATAAATTGGGCGGTTAACGTAATGTTAACCGCTTTTTTGTGTGGTTGCTTTTGTGGGGTTGCTTTCGCGTGGTTGCTTTTTGTTGGGCGCACCGACCACTGCCCTGCGCGGGCGGCGGCGGCGTGCTCGCCGCGGAGCTTGAGAAACTTCGTTTCTCTTCTATATAGCCGCAGACAGAATGTCTCAGCCCCTTCTCAGCATGTCTCAGCAAGACTCAGCACCCATAACTCATAACTTATAACTCAAAAAAGTTCCCTAAAAGGAGGTGGTGCACTATCTGGCTAGCGAGAAGGTCATGTGATATGTAAATTTGGTCGTTTTATTGATCTCTAACCAAATGACAGGCTCACCTCTCTTTTAGGGTTGTGGTCGTCGTTCGCAACCATCAAACCCATACGCACAAAAAAAGTGGCACGAACTTAACGAAATCCGTATTGAAAGGCACTGGTATACCTATGACGACAGACAAAGCAAGCTCGCACCACGGTGTAGCACGAGCGTTGCACATAGTCACTTGTCGTCATCAAAATTACCAGTTTTATCAACACAAGATCTTACGCGAACGCAAAATAATATTTTAAACTCTTATAGATCTCTCCGAGTTGTTTGTAACTGCAAAGATATAAAAAAAAATTGTTTTTTCAGTTATGAATTGGAAGTTATGAGTTATGAGTTGTAAGTTATGAGTTATGGGTGCTGAGTCTTGCTGAGACATGCTGAGAAGGGGCTGAGACATTCTGTCTGCGGCTATATAGAAGAGAAACGAAGTTTCTCAAGCTCTGCAGCGAGCACGCTGCTCAAGGCCGTAGGCCGCAGAAAAGCCCCCGCAGCGGAGATGGCACCTCCGCAGGTGCAGTGGCATATTCTCGTTGGTAAATAAGTTAGCTCCGCGGCGAGCACGCCGCCGCCGCCCGCGCAGGGCAGTGGTCGGTGCGCCCAACAAAAAGCAACAAAAAAACTACTTGTTATAATTAGGATTCTCGGTTGGGTATAGAGCGTTGACCTCGTCCAAGAATTTATCCAATTGGCGTTTCATTTTAGATGTTGTTTTGCTCTCTTTCTCTGCAAGGTTTGTGCTCTCCGAGAGATCGTCCGTCAGGTTAAAGAGGTAGGTCACCTCCTCGTCATAGTGATAGATATACTTATTCACACCATCGTACATAGCGCTATATGGGTATCCTCCCTGATTGAAGTAGTGAGGTGAGTGCCAGTAGATCGGTGCACGCTTCATTGACTTATCCGCCAAGATTGGCACCACGCTCTCGCCATCGACATGCTGCTCGGGCAACATAGGCAATCCAGCCATCTCCAGCAATGTTGGATATAGGTCGGTACCCACAACAGGCAGTGTCGACTCACGCCCCTGATTCTTGATAGTGCTAGATGAGATGATCAACGGCACGCGAACACCACCCTCGAAGCTCCAACCCTTACCCTCGCGAAGCGGAGCGTTGCAAGTTGGTGAACCCTCTGTTGATGACAAACCACCATTGTCGGAGTAGAATATAAATATTGTGTTGTCGCTCAACCCTAGCTCCTCGATGTGAGCTACGAGGCGGCCGACATTCTGATCTAGACAATACAAAAATGCAGCATACGTTGGGTTCGACTGCACGACACGTCTATTGAGAAGTGGTGGTTCGCCCCCTTTGCTTTGGCGGAACCACGACAATGCAGGGTTACGGTCGCCATTCTGCTCTAGGTCGACGATCTTATCTAGACCCATGCTCTTGGCCTTATCCTTGAAATATTGAATATCCTCGGGTTTTCCAGCGATTGGTGTATGCACGGCATAGTACCACATGTTCAACAAGAATGGGGCATCCTTAGCCTCGTCGATAGCCTCCAACGCCTTGGTTGTCAACACATCGGTGATGAACTCACCATCCTCGTTCCAGCGTTGTCCCTTCCACGTAGAGCCTTCAAATCCTGTGACATATAGATCGACACCCTGATTTGCTGGCATTGTATTAGGGTCATTCTCGCCCAGATGCCACTTTCCGAAGTGCATCGTCTTGTATCCATTGGCACGGAACGCCTCGGTCAATACATACTCCTCCTCGGGCAGACCATTCGTATGGTATGCGTCGATCAAACGCCCCTTCGACGGCTTGTTATACTGACCAATAAGACCAGTATAGCCCGTTCTCACGGGGAACTTACCACTCATGATCGCGCCACGAGCTGGCGAACTCACCGCCGATGCCGAGTGAGCATTTGTAAACAACACTCCACTCTCGACCAACTTGTCGATATTGGGGGTCTCATAATAGGTGCTACCGTTGCAGCTCAAATCAGCCCATCCCAAATCATCTGCCAAAATCATAATGACATTTGGCTTCTGCTCCTGTGCTTGCAGAGCAGTGAGGCTCAACGACAGTGCCCCAAGTCCAATTAGGTTTTTCATCTTCAACTATATTATTTGGTTATTTAATAATTTCATATCTATAGAGGCGGAAATCCCCCGCCTTCTCGATCTCAAACGCAGCGTACCCTCTCTCATCCACATCTATGTAGAGAACCTTATCGTTCATCACATCTACCAACTTCAACCTCACACCTCGCACAAACTCCAGCTTCAGCGTCTGAATGTTATGGCGGTTATTTATCTCTCTAAAGAGCAGCAGGTGTCCCGTATTGTCGTTAATATATTGGAAGCCACTCCAACTAGCGTTGTCGGGGGTCTGGCCGATCGAGAACACGAAGCTATCGAACATCTCGCGACGATGCTCCTTGTAGCGTCCCAATACAAATGCCACCTCCTCGCGCGACTGCTTGTCAAGGAAATGCGTCTCCATAAACAGCAACGGCACACCGCTCAAACCGATAGCCGTAGCGTAGCTCTGGGTGTGAAGATAGGCATCGGAGCTAGATTTAAGGATCATATCGACATTTTGGATCGAGGTCTGGAACTTATTAATATTGGTATACTTTGCCAAGTGCCAACAATCCCTCAACACCAAATATGGGACATAGATAACATTCTTTGGGGCGGTCGGTTTACGATTCTCCAAATAGACACATCCATACTCCTTCGCCCAGTAGTAGCCAAAACGGGGCGCATTCTCGGTGAGATCCCAATTCACTCGCACCTTGTGGTCGGTATACTCGATGAACGAACGGATCTTTGTCATCAAGTCATCCATATTCTTGTGGCTGCCCAACGAGGCGAAGTCCAACTTATAGCTCACAAAACCGCCATCGTCATAGGTGCGCTTCAGGTCGTCGAGCTGAATAGGCATCGCAGCACCCCACAACCCAAGTTTAACACCCACAGCCTCCGCCTTTGCACGAACACGGCTCCAACCCTCGGGATACCAATCGGTGCGAACCTCCCAATCCTTATTGTTGTTCTGCCATCCATCGTCGATCTGTTGAATATCGATTCCCAACTCCTTTTGAACATCCAACTCCAACAATATATTCTCCTCGCGCGAACCCTCCTTGTTGCGATCCGAACCCCACGTGTTGGATTGAATATATATATCACGGCTCGGATCTATCGGGTAACGTGCTCGATCAAGCTCCTTGATAGCCAACTGACGATCAGCCTCGTCGCCCGAGTAGACAACGCACCACGAAGCCCAACACCATTTGAAATCCTCCTTCGACACCTCGCCAATCGACAACCCTAGCCCCGAGTTAAAGGCTCCATCCTGCGAGATCTCTAAATCACCCGTATCGACACCATATTGATTGACACACTTATGCGACTCCTTGACCAACGCGATACCACCCCCCGAGGCTCTCTCGATCGCAACTATATTTGCCCAATTTATCTTCTCACTCTCCACCGACTCCCTATTCTCATACTCGCGGATCAATGGTGTCTCGTGGGTGTTGCGATGCTGCGTATCGTTGAAATAGCCCACATAGTAGCGGCTCAACGATCGTGCATCGACTGGCAGACGGTCGACATATCCGTTGTAAGGGATCTGTTTCCCGCCACTCTTCTCGCCACAATCGAAGTAACCCGACAATACATAACCATCGGGCGCAGCGGCCGCCAATGCCTCGACACGCTCCACATCGCCACCAATCGTATATGAAGTTTGCGAACGCTCATACACATAGATCTCCGATATGGTCGAGAATTTGTTGCTACCCGAGACCACCACACGGCAACTGCCATCGAGCAGAATATCCATCGGCAGATCGACCAAAAGCTCTTTGGCTTGAGAGTCTGCATCTCGCTTGTAGTTGGGTACCTTGACACCATCGGCAACAACCCTCTTGTTCTCGCCATCGACACTTGTCACGATAATATCCTGTTCAACATCGCTCTTCTCATAACTCCACAGGCTCACACCAATCTTATACTCCTTGTCGAGATCTATATCCAAAATCTGAATCTCGACCTCCTCACCCTCAATCGTCGAGGCGTAGTGCTTGGCCGTAGCCTCCGTTGCTGCATAGATTGATTTCGCCTGACCCTTGGTCATTTTGAAGGTCGCCCCCCCCACAATGCGCTCGGGGATCTGAGCCAACGAGGCATCACCCTTGATGTATAGCTGTGTGCGAACACCTGGCGCATCGGGATATACCCAAATATGATACTTTACCGTTGTATTGGTCGATGGGTATAGCAACTCGGCAACCACATCCAGATGCTCCGAGGTGAACCCCTCATCGGTCGACTCAACAGCCGTTAGCGACACCACCTGAACCTCATCCGCTCCATCCGTAAGACCCACGACCGACCAATCGCACACCCCACTCTCATTGCGCCAACTCTCTCCCGAGACCAAATCTCGAACCTCGATAGTCGACAATCCATCCTCGCCCAAAATCCACGTGCGCTCCATGCGGCCGCTGCCCACGATCAACATCTCACCCTTCGTTTTGGCGTATGCCGACCCAAGTTTCGCCTTGAGTTTAGGCAGCTGAGCGCTAGCTACAACGTTACACTGAACGAAGCAAGCCGCAAATAGCGCAGATACAAATAATAATTTCATAGATTTTGGTTTCATAAACTTTGGTTTTAAGCAGTAAAGTATCTAA
>JBCQUH010000074.1:0-4304 GCA_047174185.1 Rikenellaceae bacterium
GAGCTAGTGGCATTATTGGACTTATCAACTTAACTTACAATCTGTGTCGCTTTGAGCAGATTGTGAGATTGAAAATCGCTTTGAGGTAATACACTGATAGCTAGGTAGATAGATAGATTTTATTCAAACGGTTTGGATTTCAGAACTTTTTGATTTAACTTTGATGTCAGATAAACGCTTCAATTTAGGACGTTACGGGTTCTTGTCCTAAATTTTGGAGTAAAAAATGAAAAATTAGAACCCTCCTAAAATTATTACCTTTGATATTTGTAATAGATAACCTAAATATGTGAAATTATGATCCGAAAAACTAACCTACTATTTGGATTGTTGTCGATGGCTATATTGTCGGTCAATGGTCAATCTAAATTTGCACTCCCCATGGAGCGTCACGATTGTGGCGTGGAGGTGACGAGTGGCGATCTGAAGATCAACGTCTCGGTGGTGGACGATGGAATTATCCACGTGCAGAAGAGTCCCGTTGTGCAGGGGGCATATACCTCTCCCGATTTGGTAACGGTGCTAGAGCCTCAAGGTGTGGCGTGGAGGCTTAAGGAGACGGCTGAGGCGATAACGATCTCGACCAAAGAGTTGAGGGTGATTGTCAAGAGTGACGCAACGATCGAGTATGCAGATGCCGATGGTGAGCCGATGGTGGCCGAACTTATGAAGGGTTCGTTGGCGGATGGCAAGGCTGTGCAGTCATTCACCGTGGGCGACGAGGCTCTGTATGGTCTGGGGCAGTATCAGAGTGGAATCTTCGATTGGCGATGTGTGCCTATGACTCTGCGTCAATATAATCAGGAGGTGGCGGTTCCATTTTTGGTCTCGACCAAGGGGTATGGTATCTTGTGGAACAACTACTCGGTGACACACTTCAACCCTGCGGAGCACGAGATCTCGTTTGAAGAGAAAAAGGCCGAGGTGTCGACACTCAACTACGACGCTACGAATATCGATGTCGAGGATGTGAAGAACGCAAAGGCCGAGGCGGATGCAAAGGATAATATCCGCGAGACGACATTTACCCCCGACCAGAGCGGACTCTATACCTTCTATGTCAAGAGCGACAATGGAGGCCGCATGAGGGGGCAGATAAAGCTGACGCTCGACGACGATGTGGTGGTCGATTACGCTACGATCTGGATTCCGCAAAACTTCTCGGGACGAAAATATCTGGAGGCAGGACACGAGTATAAGGTGGTGTTCCGCAACACGGGGGCGCGCATCCCTGGGCAGGTGTTCTACAATAAACCCGACTACAACAAAACGTCGTTTAGCTCGGAGGCTGCTACCTCGATCGACTACTATCTGTTGGCAGGTGCGTCGCCAGCCGATATTGTGGGACTTAACCATAAACTTACGGGCGAGGCTCCACTGTTGAGCAAGAAGTCGTATGGCTTTTGGCAGTGTCGCGAGCGCTACCACAATCAGGCTGAGTTGTTGGAGAATGCCAATGAGATGCGCAAGCGCAAGATCCCATTCGACGTAATAGTTCAAGATTGGTTCTATTGGCCCGATAAGACCAAAGGGCCTGAGTGGGATCGTGCGAAGTATACCGATCCAGCGGCTATGGCCAAGGAGGTACACGATCTCAACCTCGATATTATGGTCTCTGTATGGCCATCGGTGACCAACGATCCGATGTTGGCGAAGTATGATCTGGTCGAGAATAGTAAGTTGGGAAAGACCCCATACATGGATTTTTGGGATGAGCGAGTTGCCGATGGTTACTACCGTATGTTGAGCGATAGTATGTTCCACATGGGCATCAACCATATATGGCTCGATGGTTCGGAGCCTGGTGACAACCCTGGTGGCGGTGCTGCAACGGGTATGGGTGAGTTCCGCTACCTTGCAAACTCCTACTCTCTGATGGTCACAAAGGCGATGTATGAGGGGAAGCGTGAGGAGTACCCTCGCGAGCGTGTGATGAACCTTACTCGTTCGGCATTCTCAGGTCAGCAGCGCTATGGAGCTGTTACGTGGTCGGGCGATGTGCAGGCTACGTGGAAGCAGTTTGGCGAGCAGATTGCGGCAGGTCTCAACTTCACCATCGCAGGTGTACCATATTGGTCACACGATATTGGCGGATTCTTTAGAGATTCAAAATCTATTAACCCCATCTTCGATAGTCAGTATACCAACCAAGATTATATCGAGTTGTTGAGCCGCTGGTTCCAGTTCGGTGCCTTCAGCCCAGTGTTCCGTATCCATGGCTATGTATCGGAGACCGAGATTTGGCGATATGGGGCGGAGTTCGAGGCGTTGGCGCGTAAGTTCATCGATCTGCGCTACCAGCTCATGCCATATATCTATTCCGAGGCGCGACGTGTGACCACCGACGGCCATGTGTTGATGGCACCACTCGTATACTACTATCCCGAGGATAGGGAGTGTTGGTCGATCGACGATCAGTTGTTCTTTGGAGAGAACATTATGGCGGCATTTGTGACCGAGCCTCAGCAGCGCCAAAAGGAGGTCTATCTGCCCCATGGCGAGTGGTTCGACTTCTGGACAAACAAACGATATGAGGGTGGTGGCAGCGTGAGAGTTGCCGCAGCATTGGATAGCACACCTCTATTTGTCAAGGGTGGGTCGATCGTCCCATTTGGCCCTAAGGTGCAGTATGCAACCCAGCCGACGAGTGAGCCGACGCATATTCGAGTATATACAGGTGCTGATGCTGCGTATACACTCTACTTCGACGACAACATCAGCTACGACTACGAGGAGGGCGTATACTCGGAGGTTAAGTTTGCATATAACCACAAGAGCGGAACTTTGGAGATCGCTGCTGGGCAGGACAAATATGTGGATTTTGCCAACAACCCAATGTCGTTCGTAGTCGATGTTATGGGCAGCGACAAGAGCTACGATGTGACCTTCGTGGGCAAGAAGCTGAAGGTTAAGTTGTAGGCATTACTATATTAAAAAACAATGAGAGGTGGATTTTGCGATCCACCTCTCGTTGTTTTGTTGTGCTACGACTATACTAATTTGTTGCGTTCGTAGTATCTCTCCGAGATAAGTTTGAAGTATATTGCACCTGCGATAATTAGCGCTGCGCAGAGCGACAGTAGGGTGGTGAAGTCGAAGTACTCGATGATCACACCTCCGATGGCAATTCCACCTCCGATTCCAAGGTCGAAGAAGGTGTAGAATGTGGCATTTGCCGTGCCGCGTCTATTGTGTGGCGCGAGGTTGATCAACAACGATTGGAAGGCTGGATTGACACATCCAAATCCTACTCCGATGGCCACAGACCCTGCGATGAATAGCCATGACACCGAGCAGTAGGCTAATGCAAAGTAGCCTGCTGCAATGAGCAGCGATCCGATCAGCGCCACTGCAACCACCTTGCCATCGTTGATCGCCTTGGCCGATAGAAGGCGCGAGACCACAATACCTGCGGCAAATATCATGAAGAAGAGAGCTGGATTGCACTCGAAGCTACTGTCGGCACAATATAGCCCAATGAAATTGGATAGCGTACCGTAGCCATAACCAACCAGCAAGAGCAGTAGGATGCATGGCAGACCCTTGATGAGTATAAATCTATCCAATGACAACTTCTCATCCACCTCCTCGCTCTTTGGCACCTCGAGCGAGGGTAGCGAGATTGGTATGATCGAGAGCAGACCAATGCAGGCGATGCCAAATGCAACGATGAAGATCACCTCGAAATTGTAGTGCGAGTAGAGCCAAAAGCCCGTGAGAGGCCCCAGAGACTGCGCAAAGGTATAGCTCAATCCGAAATATCCAATTCCCTCTCCGCGACGCTCGGCAGGCATCATGTCAATTGCGATTGTCGATCCGCTGACGGTGCTGAGTCCAAATCCGAAGCCGTGGATTATGCGCAGGATTATAAATAGTGTGACCATCTGCGTGAGCGCATACCCTGCGAAAACCACGGTGAATAGGGCGTAGCAGAGGATGTAGAGCGGCTTGCGGCTAAACTTGTCGACCAGAAATCCCGATAGCGGACGGATCAGCAGTGCGGCAATGGTGTAGAGTGCAAGCACAACTCCAGTCGACGATTCATCCAAGTGGAGGTCGTTCATGGCGTAGAATGGCAGGATGGGCACAAGCATGTAGAACGAGTAGAAGATCAACATGTTGGAGATAAAAGCTAAGATATAGTTTTTAGTCCAGAGCGGTTGTTTTTGATTTTTCATTACTTTAAGATGCTCTTTTTGTATGAGTTAAGGTGGGTTCTAAAAATTGCTTTTTCACTCCAAAATTTAGGATAAGAACCCGTAACATCCTAAATTGAAGCGTTTATCTGACCTCAAAGTTAAATC
>JBCQUH010000075.1:0-4198 GCA_047174185.1 Rikenellaceae bacterium
TATCCTCGATCGACAACAGGTGTTGCGCCTCGTAATGCAAAGTCAAGAACTCCAACCCCTTATATCGTTTCAGATAGTTACTCGCCTCCTTAATCGTAAGGCTATACGCACGAGCAAACTCACTGATGCAAGCAACCACAAAGCCAGCCACCTTGCGACTAACCACACGCTCCGACTTCAACTGAACCTCAGCCGACATATCGAGAGCCTCGACAACCTTAGCCACCGTGCGAATGGTCATAGCGCCTCCACTCTCCACCTTCGAGATCTGCGCCTTACCCACGCCAACACGTGCGCCAAGCTCCTCTTGGGTCATTCCTCTGCGAAGTCGCTCCTCTCTGATGAGCAAACCGATTTTATTAATATCCATAGCTACCTCCTTTGATATTTGCAAAGATATAAATTTGTTTCCAATTTAGGAAACTTAGCGACAAGAAATGTGCAAAAAATGAGGCTGTCCAAAATTACGATTAAGTAATTGAGGACAGCCTCATGTTAATATGCGCTCTCTCTTAAATATCTCACTATAGGATCAAGGCGAAGCCGCCGCCCGATGCCATATGGATCGTGATTGTGCCGTCGGTGTTGATCGTTTTCTTTTGGAAATCCTCGGCATGGTTCGCGGCGTTTGGCCCATCCATATAGATCGTCGCATCGCCCGACTTGCCTGTGATCTCCTCTACGTTGAGTGTAACGTCACGTGGTGTCCAGTTGTTCAAACCTCCGATATACCACCTGTCGCCACTCCTACGAGCCGTAACGATATACTCGCCCATCTCGCCTTGGATCGTCTTTGACTCATCCCACACGGTTGGAACAGAGGCGATATACTCGGTGCTCACCTGCTCCTTCTCGTAGTTGGTCGGTGTGTCGCACAACATATTCAAAGGCGATAGATAGATGATATATTGCGCAAATTGGTGCGAACGTGTACCCTGACTCATCGGACGCGTAAACGATGGATAGTATTGATTCTCGATCGTATCTGCCAACGAGTTGTAGGTTCTTGTAGCATTGCGCATCGCCCCCTGAGTATAATCTACAGGTCCTGCGACCATTCGAATAAATGGCATTGTGACGTTGTAGGTTACGTGGTCACACTCTTGCCCCTGCCACTTCATCTGCTCCAATCCAAATACACCCTCGTAGTTTACGATGTTGGGATATGTGCGCTCCAACCCCGTAGGCTTGTATGTTCCGTGGATATCCAACATCAACTTATACTTGGCGGTCATCGCTGCCGAGCGCTCGTTGAATGCAACTAGATCTTGGCAATCGCCATTCATAAAGTCGATCTTAAAGCCCTTAACCCCCATCTTGCTATAGTGCTCACAAACCCTCTCCATATCACGGTCAAAGGCGTAATAACCAGCCCAAAGAATGATACCAACATTGCGCTGCTCGGCATAGGCAATCAACTCCTCTAGGTCGATCTCAGGGACGACCTGCATTAGGTCGTAGACCTTGTTCACCGACCAACCCTCGTCTAAGATGACATACTCGATTCCATTGTTGCTCGCAAAGTCGATATAATACTTATATGTCTCGTTGTTGATACCAGCCACGAAGTCGACACCCTCCAAATTCCAGTTGTTCCACCAATCCCACGCAACCTTACCAGGCTTGACCCACGATGTGTCGCCAATCAGATTGGGCGTAGCAAGACGATACACCACATCGCAGTTGGCCAACTCCATATCGTTGCGCGAGATTATCGCCACACGCCATGGGAATGAACGTGCTCTATCTACTCGTGCGATATAATCGTGGCGGCTTTTGACAATCACCTGCAAGTTGTTGTATCCTGCATGCTCCTCGATCTCGTCACGCACGGGTGCGAAGAGTCCCGAGAGAGTGTTTGCGCCTGCATTTGCTACCAGATACATACCTGGGTAATCTCGCAAATCGCTCTCGGTAATTGTGATTCGCTTGCCCTCGGGAGCCTCTACGCTCAATGGCAGGAACATCAAACGATTACGATCCAACTCCGAGAGAGGAAGTGTTGTGTAGGTGTTCTCAAATGCCTGAAAAAATTGGTGCTCTAGACTACCCTCAGAGTAGACATAAGGCACTGTTGCCACTGCATCATTCACGAAGTTGAAATCTGCCTCCTCGGCCTCGATCTCATATCGCCCCTTTTTCTGCGATATAAAGCGATAGGCAACCGCATCGTCGAAGGCGCGGAACTCAACCTGCCATCCCGAGAAGTCTAATACTACACCGTTGTATTTGTTCTCAATCTGAGTGGCTTTGTTGCGTGGTGTCTCGATAATCTCGTCACCGCTTAGCTTAGTTGTTGATTTCAACTCTGGGGCAACACCCCACACTGTACCATCGCTCAATGTCATCGAGATTGGAGAGGGTGCAAGTACCTCTACCCCATCTTGCCTTAGTGAGTATCGCAACTGCCCATCGGTGTTGATTATCGCCTCGGTCTTGCCGTCGGGCGATGATAGCTTAATCGGCTTTGCCGATGCACTCATCGTTGCTGCGCCCATAAATAAGAGGGCTGCTAATGCTACTGTTTTCTTTAACGTTTTCATAGTCTTATAGTTTTTAATGGTTATATATTTCTCTTTCTCTCTCGCTACCACCACACTTCGAACTGCAGTCCATAGGTGAAGCCACTCGTTTTGTCACCATAGGGCGAACCTATTGGCGAGGTGGCAATATGCCCTCTGAGATCATCGCTCCAAAATGCGTAGTTGACAAATGGGCGAAGTGCAGGACGCGAATAGAACCCCTTGCTGAGCGAAAACTCTGGCGAGAATACAACTCTATTGAGGTGCCCTGCGGCATTGACTTGTCGATTGTCGATATATTCGTGGGTATACTCCATCGTCAATCTAAAGTAGTCACTCACATAGTAGCTTCCTCTAGCCCCTGCGGAGAACCAATAGAGCATACGTCCTAGGTCGTTGATATATTGTGGCTGCCCGTCGACATACTCATATGGTGTCGTACCATAGTTGCGTACCACCGCCATCAAGATAAAGTTGAGCGTCCAATCCTCGAAATCATCATACAAGAAGTTGTTGTTGATCTCCAACGAGTAGGCGCGACTCAAATCGCTAGTCACAAAGTTGCTATTCGAGGGGTTCTCGCTATACGACACTCCCGACCAGTGGTCGGTGGGTATATTGGCACCTTGGCGCAAGAGCAGAGCTGTCGTGTTGGAAATTGCCCCCGACGCATAGTCCAACCAACCGAAGATTCCAAACCCATTCACACCTCCATAACCGAGATCGTCGTTGGCTAGTCGGTAGCTATAATTGACTGCGAGGTTGATGTTGAATTTGTCGCTGATAGGTTTGTTGACCCAACGCACATCGGCCGTATAGTTGTAGAGGTTATCGACATATCCATTCTTATACGAGACGACATCCTTGTTGTTAAATCGCCACACGGCAAACTTGAGATCCTCATCCGACGAGCGGTTCAGCAGATTCTCGACACCAAAGCCCCACCCTTTTTGTCCTGGGTTGATCCACTGTCGATCGAGCATATGGATTGCACGACGATCATAGAATCGATTGCCAACCCAGATCGACTCTCCCAACCCCAGCAGGTTGTTGGCTCTCAGATATAGCTGCTCGGTGAAGTTAAAACTCATTTTGTTCTCAGTTGCAAAATCCTCATACATAGAGGTCATCCAGACTACATCTATAGATTTTGATTTGGCATCGTCGAGGTAGCGCGTATAATCGAACTCCAACTCGCCATAGGTGTCAGCTTGATTTCCAAGGCTATATTTGTTGAGTGCCCCAGGTGTTTGAAAATGCGCCTGCGTTGTGCCACCTTCGCTGCTGCCAACACCTGTTCTCAAGTAGCCCGATACTTTGAATAGGCTCTTCTCATTTTCAAAGATCTCCTGTGCCTGAGACTCACCTACGATAGACAGTAGAGCGACCAACGGCAAGAAGATGTAGATCATTCTTGATTTCATAGTTTTAAAGTTTTAGTTTCTGGTTACTGCAAAATTATGAGCCTGCGTAGATGAAAACTATTTATATTGATATAATTGAGTTAATGCATTTTTTAATACGCTTATAATCAAACTATTGCAGTGGTAGCATATTGTGAAAATATAGATTACATATTCTCTTTTTTTGATTAAAAATTAGTACTGGTGCGTTAACTTTCTAATTTTATTCGTAACACGCTGATATTATTGTATTTACAAGCGTTCTTTGATTTT